>CAZBSX010000065.1:0-7904 GCA_964494305.1 uncultured Legionella sp.
TCCTGTCTATTCATCATTTGGTAATAGATGCCATTTCTTGGAAAACCCTTCTGGATGATTTTTGTGCTTTATATGCCAACATCACCCAATATCAACATCATCAACCTAATCCTGAAAAAATTCATTATGCAGAATATGTTACGGGGATAAAAAATATTCCACTGTCCTTTCTATTAGATGATTTAAATTTTTGGTTGGCACAATTGGGGCCCAATTTTTTTGAAAATCAGATGACTCATTATCGGAACACACGCCAATTGGTGCAATCTTTTTCGATGGGCAATCATCTTATTCCTGCATCCGATGCGTTATCTTTGCAACTTGCTGCATTCTATCTGGCTTTGCGTACTTTGAAACAACAAGAGATTGTATTAACACTAGAAAAGCATGGCCGCGAAGATTTTATCCATTCTAATATTGAAAGTAGCCTCGGATGGCACACCTCTATTTTTCCTATCAAATTAGATTTTGCCAATCATTTGGATACGCATGCATTACTAGATGGTATAAAAGCATTGTTGTCCAATATCCCGCATGGTGGCGTTACTTTTCTTGCCGCAAAACAGAAGGGGTTATTACCACTGTCACCCTCTGTTTATTCTTCAGATATCAGCTTTAACTTCCTAGGGAACTTCGATCATATTTTCCGTGATAACTGTATTTTAAGCGATGTCAGTCCTGTTATAGAATCGTTTCATCACATCGATCTTTCCTGTCCATTTTCATTACAAGTGAATACTTGTATTCAAAATAAAAAACTTACGGTCTATTTTATTTATGATCAAAGCATTGAAGAGCAAATTGCACCTCTCTCAGAAAAATTTGGAGTTTTTCTAAAGCAAATTATCCGATTGCATCAACAATCCTATACGTACCCATTAACTCCTATGCAAAGCTATTTACAAAAATTTTCTGACTTTCCCTTCCAATTTCACCAAATGGCATTGAAAATTAATTGTTCTATTCTAAGCCAGCATTTGGAACAAGCATTGCTTAGAATTTTGCATCAATTTGATATTTTTAAAATGACATTTAACGAAAAGCAGCAATACGTTGGTTCCAAAGAGAAAACATTATCGGTGAAAGAGCACTGGATTAAAAATTTCACTCAATCCGCACTCAATGACGTGATGCTTGCCGATCGGGCTCAACCCTTTCATCCCACTACCGATTATTTAATTAGATTAAATATTATTCATTTTAAACAGGATACACAAATTATAGTATTCACATATCACCAATACGTATTAGATGGGTGGGCACTCCAACAATTGTTGTCACTATGGTCATCGTATATCATTGCTCTCGAACAAGGCGTATCAGCCTCATCTCTAAAAGCAGTCAACCCAGATTTGTATTTGGATTATCTACATGAATTGGCAATCAATAGTAAACCAGCCAACAGAACAACTCATTGTATTCCAAATCACCCTACCACGATATCGGCTATAGAAATTATCAAACAACGATATGGATCACGACAAAAAACCAAAACGGCTTATGGAAAAATAATCCATAAATTGCCAACCGAAGACTTTGCTACGCTACAATCGTTGTGTAGTATTCAAAAAATAACAATGGGTGCTTGGCTTATCACTGCATTTGGATATTTTTTAGCAAACAATCAAGTGCACTCAATCCATTTTAACCTGATTGAAGCAGGTCGATCTGATGGGCAATTTGATCATACCATTGGCTCCTTAACTCATATCAAATCTATCTCAGTCGATTGCAGCAAGTCTTTTATGCAATCATTATATGATATGGGAAATCAATTGCTGAGCATGCAAGAATCGGCGATGTCTCATGATCTCCAGTCTGAAGACAATCAGGATGAATTGATCGTCTCATTTCAAAATTTTAGAAAGCAAGACGACATAGCCCGTCGTTTTGCCAATCGAGACATACTCGATCTCATATCTTTAGAAACAAGCAATTGCCCTATTACGATTCGCTTTGTCCCCTCTCAGCATTTAGAAATTTGGGTCAGTTATCAAACAAGCGATTTCAATCCATTGAGCTTACAAAGAATGTGCTCAGAATTCACTCAAACTCTGTATGTTTTGAGTAACATGGATACAGCCGACGCCCTCAATTGATGAGGAACTATGATCGCATAGACTAAGCAACGCCACTCGCAATAACGTCAGTTTGGAGCTAACCACCTTTAATCACTCTCATTTCAAATCAAAACTTAATATTGTACTGCTTGCCTAGAGAAAGCTTCACGTGAACATAAATGCTAACAGCAAACATTGCAATAAAATAAAAACTTGACCAGAGTGGAATCGAGATCCCAAACCATCTCCAGTCCACATGCGAGCAATCGCTCGTTCCCCAGAAAAAAGATTTTAGGATCATATCCCAAGAGAAATAATGCAACATGGCTTCCAAACCAGGCAAACATTGTCCAGAATATTCAACGGGTGATGACTGCAACCATAGTTGACGGCTGGCAAAATATAATCCCAAACCCGATAAAATACATTGCATCGTTGTAAACGTTTTGGCTCGCACCAAACTGCTCACCCCCATTCCTAACATACAGACAAATCCAAATAAAAATATACAAGCACGCTGCATGAAACACAAAGGACATGGTTTGAGTTGATTCACATATTCGAGATAAAAAGAAAACGCTAACACAGAAATGGTCACAAACACCATAATATGTTGAAATTTCCGATATGTGGCTTTTTGCATCTCTCGTCCTTATGATAAGTCATGTATTGTAAAGAGTATAAACTTGCCCTAGTAGTTATTCAACTGAGAACATCACAGATACTTTCACTACACCAGGTACATCAGTTTTGGTGATATCCAAATGCTTAATGGTCATCGTATATCGAGTTGATTGTGCCTGTAGCCAAAGGATAAATCCATTATATGGCACTTGATCAAAATTGAGCTGAATTTCACCAGTGGCTGTTTGTGACAATTGGTAAGGAAAACGATGAAACGACGATTGATTCAAGGCTTGCGTTAAAATCGACAATAAATTACCAGCAGCCACCGTTTGTGGTTTTTTCTCCCCATCATAATTTTGCTCAGCATGCTGCATCCAAAGCAATGTATCCTTTTTAACATACCAATCTGCCTGTGCAGCAGCCACCGATGAGACCAATGGCGCATAAATCAACGCATAAAAAAGATAAAGAACAGCAAACACGCCCATCACCACAACAGCAATTTGCTCACGCTCATTCAGTTGTTGCCAATAGGCTTTCATAAGGATAGCTCCAATTTAGCCACCACTTGCTCATCTTCAGTTGCAGCTGAGACCTGGTGCACATGCACATGCCTGTTCTGTAAAAAAGACTCAATCTGTGCTAACCCTGAAAAATTATTACAGCGAAAGGTTGCGGTTAACACTTGATTTTGAAATTGCAGTGATTGGACTTGTGAGACCAATTTGGGCACTGGTTTTTTGCGCGCAGGCGTAGCGCTTTGGGTCAACGCTAACGATAAGGTTTCTACCAAAGACCATAACGTGGCATTATTGCCCAATTGATTGTGCTTCAATAATTGCGCAATTCTAATTTTAGGACTAATCACTTGCTGAGATCCCGGAAAAAACACCTGATACGATGTTTTAATTTGTTGATCCAATGTCTCAGTTTTATGCGCAATTATCAGCTTTAATCCGGCATGAATTCCAATGAAACTGACTAACCAGATAGCTGCGACCATCCCCGCCAATCGATACCAGTAGGTCACCTGGGTTTGACTGGTGGCATGTTGAAACGCCCCTTGACATAAATTCAAGATTTTGGCTTTGGAGAGCCGTGTTGCAATCCAAGCGTGCTTTGTCTCAACATGCCGCGGTAATTCAGCCAAGGCTGGCAGTTTGGCACTGTCAGCAAAAATTTGCCAATGTAGGATTTTAGTCCAATCTTCCGCATACTGCGTCCAAACATCCAAACTAAGTGCGCCTTGAAACTGCTCAGCATTAATAAGCACATTTTGCTCTAAGACACAGCCTTCTCTCTCGCCCAGCGCAAACCAATCGAGAGTAATTACATCATACGACAACCCCAATTGCGTCAATTTGGCCATCCATTCCGTCATGATTTGCTTGTCAATCACAACCACCAGATACCGACCATTGTGGTAATACGCTTTATCAAAAGCAAAATGAAGTTGCGTCACTGGCTGAGCTAATTCGTCTTCCAATGCATAAGGGATAGCCTCACGCACTTTCCGATCGGGGAGCAGAGGAAGCTCAAGTTGGTGTAAACCACACCATTCAGTAGGAAACACAATAACCGTCCGCGCATTCTCTTGTAGTGTACGAATTTCTTCGATCGATCGCATTTTCAAGGGCTGATCAATATGCGCTACTTGATCCAAACGCAAACTTAAAATTGCATTCTGATCACTACTCTGTATAAATAAAAAGCAGGTTAACACAGTTTGATCCTTGTAACAGTCACATCACACCGGGTTACGATAATGCTCACGCAAAGATTCTGCCAGCAAATATACGACCAACGCATATTGTGGGCTCGTGTTATATCGTGTGATCACATAAAAATTAGGATAAGCCATCCAATACTCAGGGCCATTCGCCGTGATCAACTCCAATAATCCCGCTTCCTGCGGATGAAATTTTTGACGCATTTGCAGATGCACGCCCGCTTGCAATAATTGTCCAAACGTATAATTAGGAGCTTTGCTGTTCATCACCAAACTCCGAGTCGGCGCATGAGGGACTTGAACTTTTTCCACCACCATTTGTTGCGTTTGCCAGCCATGCTTTTTGAAATAGTTGGCAACACTCATGATCACATCTCGATCAGCCCTCATCAAATCCGGGTGGCCGCGACCTTTAAAATCAACCGCATATACTCGATAATTACTCGGCATAAATTGCGGTTTTCCCATCGCACCCGCATACGACCCTTTATATCGCGTTGCCGACACACCATGCTCGCGACACAACAATAAAAATTCACGCAATTCTCGTTTAAAATAGGCAGAACGCGCTGGATAATAAAATGCCAAAGTCGTTAAAGCATCTAAAACCCGATAGTCGCCTTGACGCTTGCCATATAAGGTCTCAACGCCGAGGATCGCCACAATCATTTCCGCCGGAACACCATATTCCTGCTCAACTTTTCGTAAAATTTGTTGATTATTACGCCAAAAACTAAGACCAGATTTGAGTCGCTCTGGCGTTAAAAACAATGCGCGATAGACATCCCAGTTTTTCTTTTCATAAGGCCGTTCCATCGCTGCGATGATTTGAGGTTGAAATTTTGCTGCTGCTAAAATATTCTGAACTTGCTTGCGATCAAATTGATCATGCGCAACCAAATCATGAATAAAAGCCTGCGTATCTCGTTGCTTTAACAACGCAGCATCAGCATGTACACAGTGTATACTTAGGATTGCTGCAATAAAAATGATTCGCCTGTGCCAACGCTGCATAATTTCTCCATTTATTCTGCTTAAAGATAACATTTGCCGTGTTCTTGAACAAGCGAAAAAATACAACCCCGAGCAACCGCATGTGTAACTACAAATCACACCAACCGCCCCACACCCCTAGCTTTATGCGAGGGATCTAGAGAACTTTCCAAATTCCTGGATCCTGCGGACAAGCCGCAGGACGTAACGCATTGGACTACAAACCTAGAAAAAAAACTTGTTGTCTTTACCCGCGCGTGATCATCGGCTAGAATCAGAGCTTTTAATTGGCCATTGGTAGACTGTATTGAGTGACTTATCCCTGATTCGAAATTTTTCCATCATTGCGCATATTGATCATGGCAAATCGACCCTGGCTGATCGATTTATTCAAATTTGTGGCGGCCTATCTGTTCGTGAAATGGAAGCTCAAGTTTTAGACTCTATGGATATCGAGCGCGAACGCGGAATCACCATTAAAGCTCAAAGTGTCTCACTGCATTACACTGCACGCGATGGCAAAGCCTATCTGCTCAATTTTATTGATACACCTGGTCATGTCGATTTCTCATATGAAGTCTCTCGTTCGTTAGCTGCGTGTGAAGGTG
Source organism: uncultured Legionella sp. (assembly GCA_964494305.1). Taxonomy (GTDB): domain Bacteria; phylum Pseudomonadota; class Gammaproteobacteria; order Legionellales; family Legionellaceae. The sequence continues at coordinate 6,018 of CAZBSX010000065.1, forward strand.
CCATTTTAGTCGTCGACGCAGCCCAAGGTGTAGAAGCACAAACTGTTGCAGTATGTTATACCGCAATCGATCAATCATTAGACGTGTTACCTGTATTAAATAAAATCGACCTACCGCAAGCAGAACCAGAACGCGTTATCGCTGAAATCGAAGATATCATTGGCGTTGACGCACACAATGCCATTCGTACATCAGCCAAATCTGGATTGGGCGTTGAAGATGTTTTGGAAGCCATTGTTCAGCACATTCGTCCACCCATTGGCGATATCGATGGGCCACTCCAAGCATTGATCATCGATTCTTGGTTTGATAGTTATTTAGGTGTGGTTTCTTTGGTCCGAATCGTCAATGGCTCGCTTGCGCAAGGGCAAAAAATGCAAGTAATGTCCACTGGAAAAGTTTATATTGTCGATCAAGTGGGTATTTTTACACCCAAACGTACCCCCACTGCCATGCTCAAAGCAGGTGAAGTCGGATATGTGGTTGCAGGGATTAAAGAGATCCAGGGTGCGCCAGTGGGTGACACACTCACCCTTGAAAAAAATCCGGCCAATGCACCTTTACCCGGCTTTTTAAAAGTGAAACCACAAGTCTACGCTGGCTTATTTCCTATCAGTTCAGATGATTTTGAGGCATTTCGGGAAGCATTAGCCAAATTAAGTTTGAACGATGCTTCTCTTTTTTACGAACCTGAATCCTCTGAAGCATTAGGGTTTGGCTTTCGTTGCGGCTTTCTGGGCATGCTGCATATGGAGATCGTGCAAGAACGACTGGAACGTGAATATAATCTCGAATTAATCTCAACCGCACCGACCGTGATCTACCAAATCATTAATACCAAAGATGAAACCCAATTGATCGACAATCCATCTCATTTACCCCCTATTCAACAAATCAAGCAAATGTTTGAACCCATTGTGCGCGCTAATATTTTGGTCCCGCAAGATTATTTAGGCGCAATTATTACCCTCTGTATCGAGCGACGCGGCGTACAAGTCTCCATGATCTATAGCGGACGCCAGGTATCTGTTACCTATGATTTACCAATGAGTGAAGTGGTTTCTGACTTCTTCGACCGCTTAAAATCAGTCAGTCGTGGCTATGCATCATTGGATTATAATTTTTTGCGCTTTCAAGAAGCCGATTTGGTAAAAATGGATGTTTTGATCAATAATGAGCGAGTAGATGCATTGGCATCCATTGTCCATCGCTCCGCTGCCCAGTATCGTGGGCGTGCTTTAACTGATAAAATGCGAGAATTGATACCCCGACAAATGTTTGATGTCGCAATTCAAGCCGCACTAGGCGGCCATATTATTGCCCGACAAACCGTCAAAGCATTACGAAAAAATGTCACCGCCAAGTGTTATGGTGGCGACGTATCGCGTAAACGCAAATTGTTGGAAAAACAAAAGGCTGGAAAAAAACGAATGAAACAAGTAGGTCATGTTGAAATTCCGCAGGAAGCTTTTATGGCCGTATTTCAAACCGAACGCAAAAAATAAGGAAACCCTATGAATCTTGCGAATCTTGCACTCTGGTTACTGGTTTTATCCGTCGTTACTGGCGTTATTTATTTATTCGATGCATTGATTTGGTCTAAAAAACGAACGTCACACCAGAAACCCAACAAAATTATTGAGTATTCCCGATCATTTTTTCCAATTTTTTTTGGTGTCTTATTGATCCGATCTTTTGTGTTTGAACCGTTTCGCATTCCATCTGGATCTCTAGAACCCACTCTGTTGGTGGGTGACTTCCTCGTGGTCAATAAATTTTCCTATGGCTTACGGCTACCCGTTTGGGATAAAAAAATTCTCAATATTGCTAACCCCAAAACAGGGGATATCGTTGTATTTCGTTGGCCACCCAATCCTAAATATGATT
>CAZBSX010000066.1:0-7784 GCA_964494305.1 uncultured Legionella sp.
ATGGCCAATTTTGGATACTTGCCCAAACCTGGTGAAACCATTGAGATTAATCAATTTGAATTTAAGATCATCAGTGCTGATGCACGTCGCATTCATTTAATTGAATGCTTTGATCGCCGATCTGAGGTCGGCCTCGACGTTGGCCAGAAGTAAATAAACAGTTGACAGGACGCACTGAAACCTCCGATCATAGGCATTTTTTCGGGATAGACCATGCTAGACATCAAATATATTTTAGATCATGTCGAAGAACTTCGTGAGATCATTCAAAAACGTCACGTTCAGGCCGATCTAGACGGATTATTGGCGCACTACGCACAGCGCAAACAAGTTTTGCTCACGCTCGAAAATACGCGTGCGGAAGCCAATCGTATTGCCAAAATTATTCCGCAAGCATCCGCAACCGAAAAACCAACCCTCATTGAACAAGGTCGAGCTTTAAATCAAGACATCACGGCCCTTGAAGAAAACTTGCGTCAAATCGACGATGCCTACCAAATTGCACTGTATAGCATTCCGAATTTACTCGCCGACGACACCCCTCTCGGAGCTACTGATGAAGAAAACTTGGTTTTACGCACGCATCTTGAACCCAGAACCTTTGATTTCCAACCCAAAGATCATGTGGAACTGAGTAAAGCACTCGATATGATTGATTTTGACAGCGGCGCCAAAGTCACTGGCAGCAAATTTTATTTTCTAAAAAATGATGCGGTACTCCTTGAACTTGCATTGCAATTATTTGCGATGAAGATAGCGAAAGATTTTGGATATACCCAATTGATTACCCCAGATATGGCAAAAAAATCCGTTTTAATCGGGACAGGGTATTCTCCACGTGGCGATGAATCAAATATCTATAATTTGGAAGAATTGGATTTAAGTCTCATTGCAACTGCTGAAATTACCGTAGGCGGTATTCACAGCGGTGACATTCTGGAAGAAGAACAATTGCCACTCAAATATGTAGCACTCAGTCATTGCTTCCGCCGCGAAGCAGGTGCAGGTGGCAGAGAAAGCAAGGGCTTATATCGCGTGCATCAATTTTCAAAAATTGAACTGTTTCAAATCACCACACCTGAGACTGGGGACCGTGGCTTGGAAGAAATTCTGGCTTTAGAAGAAACAATCTATCAAAAGCTAGGTATCCCTTACCGAGTTGTGCGAATTTGCGCAGGCGATTTGGGCGCACCCGCGTATAAAAAATACGATATAGAAGCCTGGATGCCTGGCCGAGACTCTCCTCAAAAATATGGAGAAGTCACCTCAGCGTCTAATTGTACGGACTTTCAATCTCGACGGTTAAATATTCGTTATCGCACGCAAGATAATCGTAAAATATTTCCTTATACGTTAAATGGCACAGCAATTGCGCTTAGCCGCACTATGATTGCCCTATTAGAAAACTACCAAGAAGCTGATGGGAGTATTCTTATCCCAGACGTATTGCAACCATATATCGGGAAAGCACGCATCGCAATTGAATAAGGAGCATCCGGTATGTTGGATCAATTGGTAGACAGCTTCAATCTCATTGCAAGTCAAACCAAAGCCAACATCCGGTTTCTATCCGAAATTTTACTCCTTCTATGGGGCATTTACGGACTTAATCGCCTGCTGGGTGGCCGGTTACTCTATCTCGGTATTTTACCCCGTCATCTTTCAGGTCTGCCTGGCGTTATTTGCTCTCCATTTTTGCATGCTGATTTTAATCATTTGTTTTTCAATTGTATTCCGCTGATCGTGTTGGCAAATTTCATCCTGATCCAGGGCATTCCATTTTTTCTGCATGTGACAGCACTCATTATCTTAATCTCGGGTCTGTTAACGTGGTGTTTTGCAGTGCGAGGTTTGCATGTCGGTGCTAGTGGTGTTATTACCGGATATTGGGGGTATTTAGTCGCCAATGCTTACCACCAAAGTACAGTGACAACCGTTATTCTCGCTATGGTCTGTGTTTTCTACTTCGCGGGAATCTTATTTTCGATCTTTCCTGGCGAAAAAAACGTATCATGGCAGGGTCATTTATTTGGTTTAATTGCCGGTCTTGTGGTCGCATCCGTGCTTCAAATTCCTGTAGCTTGACCCCACAAGAACCCAGATCTTCCTATTGCTGTTGCAACTTACTCAAATATTTATTTAAAACACTCAATTATTTTCTCGTCTCGCCGATGATAAGACATAAGCGCTCTACATCTTATGGATAAGGTTAAGATCATGCAGACAAAACTCTTAAACGTTTTATTTTTAACTTGTATCGTTATGCACAACGCCTATGCAAAAACCAAAGAAATAGCTTTGACTATTGATGATTTGCCCTTTGTTGGTACCAATAGTGCGACCAAAGGTAATTTGGGACGTGCTCATGACCGTTTCACTAAAATTCTAGATTATTTGGTGGATGCACATATTCCCGCCACCGGATTTGTTATTGCGAATTCGATTGCGTCTGGACAATGGCAATTACTCGAAGCGTTTCGTGATGCAGGGTTTTCCTTGGGTAATCATACCTACTCTCATGCCAATTTGAATCACATGTCTGCTGAAAAATATATTAACGAAATTGCCAAAGCAGATAAAATTCTTGCTCCTGTGATGACCCAACCCAAATATTTTCGTTATCCATACTTGGCTGAAGGTCACGGTGCAGTCAAGCAAGAAGTACAAAATTATCTGATAGCGAACCAATATATCATCGCGCCAGTTACCATCGATAGTAAAGATTATAAATTCAATGAGCGTTTGCTGCATATTTCTTGGCGCGTACGTGATCAGCATGTTGCATCGATTAAAAAACAATATTTAGAGTACATTTGGCAGCAAACATTACTCGCAGAAAAACACGCTAAGGATGACTCTAGTGTGCAAATATTATTGATTCATGCCAATTTACTCAACTCACATTGCTTAGGCGATATCATTCAAATGTATAAAGATCATGGGTATCAATTTGTCACCTTAGAACAAGCACTCGCGCATCACCCTGAACCATCCACCGAAGCAGTGAGTACAGACAACCATGTATCATTCAATGATGTCGACTTTGGATGGCTATCTAATTAAACAAGAAATTGCTATACTTTCAGCGCCTGTTGGGCCAAGGCCCAACCTACGATAGCTAAGGCCTAACCTACAATAACTGTGAAACCGTGTCGTCTATGAGCTTAATATTTTGTACCAAACTCCAAAAAGAAGCAGAACAGCTTCCTACCCCCCCGTTTCCAGGGCCCTTTGGAGAAAAAATTTATCAACACGTTTGTAAAGAAGCGTGGAAAATGTGGTTGGCGCACCAAACCATGTTAATCAATGAGTATCGCTTAACCTTAATCGACCCACAAGCACGCAGCTTTTTACGCACAGAAATGGAAAAATATTTTTTTGGTACTGGATCAGAGGCGCCTGCTGGATTCGTCCCTGAAAAAATCGAGAAAAATTGAGACCAATCTCTTGACTCAAAACCATTCTCATCGTTTAATAGCACCTTCTAATTGTGCCGCATGGCCAGATAGCTCAGTCGGTAGAGCAAAGGATTGAAAATCCTTGTGTCCCTGGTTCGATTCCAGGTCTGGCCACCATGTATCCCCCTGTTTAATTCCCACTTTTTCAAGATTCATTTGATTCCCATGTGGCATTCCTTAAGTTGCAGAGAAAACTCTCCTATGCTATAGATGATGAAGCTACTTAATTTTTATGGAGATTATTATGAAATCCTGTATTAAAATTTCTAGCTTTGTCCTCATAACGTTATGCGCCTTGAATGGATTTGCAACTGAAAAGACTACCATTAAAGTAACGGTGCGTACGACAGATATCAATGCCGCTGGGATTGGATTCCATGTGGATGGTAAAAAATTAGGCGGCCCAGGCACGTTCTATACCTGCTCAGGTCCTAAACATAAAACCTATTCCTTCGGATACAGAAAAACCTTTCCTCACGGGCCTGATGTAGCCTGTGGCTCATTAGTGCTTCATCAAGATAGTGAAGTGACTTTGGTCATGAAAAACAATCAATGCCAATGTGTTCTCCATCAAGATGGTTGAGCATTTCTACCTTAAGACATACGTAGACGAAAAAAATTTAATGATCGACTTTATGTCGATGATCTAATTCGCCCGCCCAGCGCAACCCAAAAATAGTAGTCATTGGGCCTATCATCTCTAAAATTGCAACTGCGGGTAAAATAATAAACGACAAAAATGGGTAGTATTCGTGCGTTAATTGCTGCGTGGTGGATAATAATGCGATAGCAACGCCTGCCATTGGAAAAAAAGTGATCCCCAGAGATAGTGCTTGTCGATAAGAAAAATGTAATGGATTTTTCATTAACACCACGGGCAGCATATACCCTATCGCTCTCAGAATAATAAAAGCCAACACTATCCAACCAGAATTAATGAAATATTTCGCATGTAAATCAGCACCTACCATTACAAATAAGATAACAATAAAGATTTCACCAAGATACCCCAACTCTACCTCCATGAGATATTCGTTATGATCTAAATTCACAGTAAAAATTCCAAAGATCAACATCGTCATAAAGGGCGAAACATACAGTAATTTGGAAAGCCCTAGTAGAATCACAAGCATCCCAATTAATAAGATAAATTGCATATTTTCTTTTTTACCCACGAACCGACCGATGGTAATCATCAGCATTGAACCGATATAAGCCAGAGCGATCGCACCAATCATTTGGTAAAACGGGTATAGCCATTCAATGGTTTCAGAGTAAGCATGATCATGATCACCTCGTGCAGCAAGCGCAATAATAATGGCATATGCTAAAAATGAAATAATATTATTTAATGCCGTTAGAATCAGCGAATGGCTGATGACCTTGCCTTTTGCATTATATTCGCTTGCAATAAGCAACGTAATCGCAGGTGAGATCGATATGCCAATTGCGCCACAAATTGCAGCAACTGTCCAACCCACTTGAAACACATGTAGCCCTAAACAAATCACCCAAAATACGACCGTACTTTGGAGAAAAGAGGTCCAGATTAACGATGGGTGTGAACGGAGATACTGAAATTTTATTTGCAATCCTAATTCAAACAAAATCAGGCCTATTGCAATTTCTTTAAACGCAATTGATTGGTCAATCAATTTATTCGTGAGTAACCCCGTTGCTTGGGGCCCCAAGAGAAAACCAAAAAAAATATAACCGGTGACACGAGGGAAATAGCGTGCAATATGAGCCAATTGGCCACCAATCAGACCAATGAGGAGAATAAAACCAAACGACACCAAGGTATTGCTTTGTAAGAAATCATTAAAAAAATCAGCATCCATACCCACACAACCTTAATTTATTCTTACTCAATACTAGTATTGTGTTTAATCAGATAATTTGTCAAATGCAATGACCTGAAGCTGATACTGTGGCAAAATATGCGGATCAATTGACATCATTGAGCTCTTTTTGTATAATTTACAATCAATTAATTACGGATAATATCTATGATTTTGGTCTCTACGCTTAAAATATTAGGAAAGTCTCAAGAAGAATGGGCAAATTTGTCCCTGCCTGAACAAATCAAATTAGTTAAAATAACAATAAGGGAAACCCATCCTGATCGCAATGGCGATAAAAATATTGAAGAGTCTAGAGAGTTAATTGAATTTTATAAATATTTAAAAAAGGAAGACAATGATTATTTAAAACAATATACGCCTCTCAGTAAACGTACTACATCAGCGTCAACTTCCGCACGCGCATACGCCACAGCAACACAAGAAGAGGCAGAGCCAAGTGAAACAGCTCAACAGTTTTTTTCTGAGTTTAAAACAACGATTGCTAAGACATTTAATCATGATTGGAACCAGGCATTTTTGAGTAGTTTTATCATAAAAAACCCACACTACGCAGAAGACTTACAGGGCGAATTCAGAGGCTTTGCTTCTCCTACCGATTTTAATATTTTGCGCTTAGTATACGAATTTAAATTATCAACAAAATTCCCTGGCGCCAATCTAAAAGGCGATCAAATAGCCACAGAAGAAAATTTTGATCAGGCCTTAGAATGTATGTATTATTTAATCAGAAATGAAAAGCCTTATAATTATCTGACGCCACTTCACATACTACCTCCTAGCTTTATCGAAGATCGCGTTTTATCGCTTAAAATATTATCTTTTTTCCCTGAAATAGTCTCTGTCGCAAAAGTTCATCAATTTCCTGGTTTTTGGCAAGAGGAACAATTTTGGCTAGAAGCTATTCAGGCTAATTCAAAAATTTTCGATATTTTCTATAATAACCGAAACCAATATCCAATAGATAGTAATCACTTACTCAATAAGAAACTATCTACCGTATTTAATGATAAACGTTATATGCTTAACCTCATCGCTCGCAATCCAATAGCTGTCTATTGGTTAGGTGAATCATTACACAGCGATATTGATTTATTAATCAAAGCAATTGACGGATTATCGTATTCAAATTATGCAGTGAAAAAATTAATAGATTCCTTGCAAAGTGAGATGCGTACGATTGATAGTTCGTTGGCAAAAGAGGTACTGCAAGGCAGTGATTTGTTTCATTTGGCTGCTTTCCAGAACACGAACTCAACATTGTATTTGAACTACTTGCATCAAGCATGTTATACGTTAGACGCCACACACTCTCTGTCTGATCTATTCTGCTCAAGACCATCGGAAAGAGAACTGTTTATCGAAACCTTGAATGAACCCTACCAGCAATACGCACGTGATTTTTGTACAATATTCAATAAACTGGACCGCTATCAACATAGTGTTAACAACAAAATCCAAGCACGAGCGTATTATTTTTTCCCTCACAAACTTCACGCCAATGTGCAAGCAATTGCCGAATTAAAAAAATTCATGATGGGTACTGGCAATGTAGCAGACCTCAATCAAGTACTCCCTGCGTTAAAGACCAGTGTTTTAGGTCCTGAAATTGCAGCGTGGCTTGCTCATAAGACTATAAATCCTATGTTGCAAGAGATTCAATTAGAACCGGTGATTACACGCTATGACCCAATTTGTACTTTTGTAAATGCAAAAGAAACTCAAGCGATGAGCGTATTGGCATTTGGATATTTGGCTGGCTCAGTATTGTTATACCCGAGTTGGCCTGCATTATTAATCCTAAGTGCGGTCGCTGCATTATGCGCTTTCGTTATAGACAGGACAATTCGGTATGACATGGACGATCGCAATTTTGTTACGGAATTAGGATTTGGTCGATAAAAGTACGATTCACCAGATGATCAAGCTACGGCTTTGGCCATTCAATTGTTCAAGAATAGTATATATGCGCTTCGGGTAATTGCGATGATCGTCCTGCCAAAGTTCTCACTGGCAGTATTATACCCAGCGCGGGAGAGGGGGGCAGCTCGAAGTATACTGAAAAATTTGCGCTCAAATTAAGACAGAGAAGAATGCAAAAAAACTTTAGGGACGTTACTTCGTATTGTGTTTAATCAGATAATTTGTCAAATGAAGGATTCTTCGCTGATGAAGTCAATACGTTGATCATGAGCACCGCAGTCGACGCCGCGGTGATTCGATTTTTTGCAAATAGATCAAGCCGAGAAATCCTATTTGAGCAGAATATTGCATATTACAATCAGTATGATAAAATATAGAACACTAATATATCAGTCATATTCGTATGCTAAAGTTGGGGAAATTTATGCCATTTGGAGGTTTTTCTGGCACATTGCACTTCTTTGGAATTCATAATACGACATCCAAAAGCGAAAGAAAAAGTCAGGAACAAGAAAAAAATCAGAAACCAACCTCAGATTAT
>CAZBSX010000067.1:0-7729 GCA_964494305.1 uncultured Legionella sp.
ATATCACTATCATTGGACAGATCCGGTGGGTGCTCTGCATTAAGGACGATATTAGTAAACGCAATCGCAATGAACCGAACCAAATCCAAATGTCGAATCGCGCTTTGTCTGAGGTGCCCTGTTAACGCATCATATTCTAATAGATCTTGAGTCGAATAATGATGAATCCGCTCCAAAATAATAGGTAGTCTTGCTCGAATAGAGATGGCGCTACCGTGACGCGCGCGGTCTAACAATGGATCGTCACCTCGTGCATACTCATAATCTGCAATCAAGGGCAAAGCCCCTGCTGAGATCAGGGCATACTGAGTGCCGTGAACCAACTTATTGCCCACAGTCATACTCACCATTTTTATCGGAACAGCGCCTTGCACATTGTCGATATAATGAATCCCTGCACGACGAAATATATCGCTCTGCCTTCCTGCATTTCCGTCTTGGAGCCAATCAAGAATATTGGCAAACTGATGATGCGTATTCTCGGTCCGATCGCTAGGTTCTTTGGGTAAAAAAAAGCTTACACTGCCGCTTCGATAATCTTCGAGAAATAAATTATATGCATTATTATTTGCATCTTGATGCGCTGTCATCGCAGCATACCCTGCTTTTAAGGCCATGGCTGTTCCTGCAACTGCAAGCACTGCAGCTGCTGCTGTCGCGGAATTTAATGCAGGATTGGCGGCAAGACCTCCTAATTGTTTCTCAATACCCGTAAGTGACGTTGCTACAACCTCGGCGCCACCCGTGAAATCTTTTGCACTCCTAGTGAGCGCAGCACGAACGCCTCTTTGCACTAAATTCGCCGTCATTACTTCTCCCTGTTATTCTCCACCAATGTCAGATTAGGGCGACCACGACGTTTGATGCGTTCTTGACCTTCTCGGTATACTTCAAAAGTTCGTAACGCTTCATCGGTTTCACTGTCTACTAATTCAACATCTTCGCCGTGTTGATCGACTAAAGTCACTGATAGATGCATCTCACGAAACCCACCGATTTGGTAACGTTCACAAAATAATTTGATGATGCTCAGTAAGCTATCCGTCGCTTGTAAGCTATCATGCCTACCATGAAAAATAATTTCCATAGTTTTACTCCTTTTTTTTCTCCTGTGTAGGAATTAACGGTAAAAATCAAAATTTCTTGAGCTTTTTTAGAACAAATATCGATTGCTTAGGGATGACGTCATAATCTTATATAAATTCCAGCCACAATCCGTTATAATTTCTCAATTCTATTGCATACACAGACACTATGGTCTTTATCGCCTGCGGGCTTAACCACAAAACTGCACCTATTGAAGTTCGAGAAACTCTCGCTCTATCGGCAGAGCAGCAAACAATCTTGCTGGACGCATTACTAGATTTACCCGTAGTTCATGAAGCAGCTATTTTATCCACGTGCAATCGCACCGAATTGTATTGTGACATCCAAAATCCAGACTTACTCTTACCCTGGTTTGCGAATCACTTTCACCTGGCACTTGAGCAAATCCAAGCATATTTATATGTGCTGAATGACCAAGACGCGATCAAACATGTCATGCGAGTAGCCAGTGGCTTAGACTCCATGATGCTGGGTGAGTCACAAATCCTGGGCCAGATGAAACAAGCATTTCAAAATGCTGAAACACAGGGAACGATTGGCGTTGAACTCCGCCAAATTTTTCAATTTGTGTTTGGTGCGAGTAAACGGATTCGCAATCAAAGTGGCGTTGGGCAGCATGCGACGTCGGTTGCATTTGCTGCAGCCAAACTCATTCAACAACAATTTCCCAACGTCCAGGATTTGTCAGTCTTACTGATTGGTTCTGGCGAAACCGCATCTCTGGTTGCTAAATATTTATTTCAACACGGTTGCCGCAATTTTACGATTGCTAGTCGCACCGCCCAACACTCTCATCAACTGGCTGAACAATATACGGGTCAGATCATCTCGATTCATGATATTGATACCGCCCTGGCCAACGCGGACGTTATTGTTTCGGCAACAGCGTGCCCTTATCCGTTTGTTTCTGAATCCATGGTAAGCGCTGCACTCGCGCAACGTCAGCAAGCACCGATGTTTCTTCTCGATTTGGCCGTCCCACGCGACATCGAATCTCAGGTCGGGGATTTACCGCATATCACGTTATACAATATCGATGATTTGGAACGTTTGACGCAAGAGGGCTTACAACAACGCCAAACCGCCGCCCTACATGCAGAAAAGCTTATCGATTATGAATTACAAACCTTTACGCACCAACACCGCGTACTACGTGCCAAAGAACTGATTTGCGATTACCGTAGTACCATGCAAGCCTTGGCCGAACAGGAATTACAACGTGCGATGCAAAGACTGGCCAAAGGAACCGATCAATTTGACGTCATGCTAGAATTCAGCCAACGCCTCATCAAAAAATTCACGCATATCCCAACCATCGGATTGCGCCAAGCCGCGTTAGATCAACGCGATGAAATTCTAGATTTGGCCCATTATTTATTTGACACCACTTATCAGTCCTATGAAGATATCACTTGAACATAAGCTACAACACATGCAAGAACGCTTTCAAGAAGTCAGTCGCTTATTGTCTGAAGCCAGCGTCATCGCGGATCAAACGCAATTTAAACATTTATCCAAAGAATATGCACAATTAGAACCCATCTCCGAATGTTATACCGAGTACTGCCGTGCCAAAACTGAGCTCAACTCATTAGAAGAATTGAGTACTGGAGACGACATGGAATTGGCCGCGATGGCCAAGGAAGAACTGACAGCAGCGCATGCAAACCTTGCACGATTAGACGAAGCACTGCAATATCACCTTATTCCCAATGATCCGGACGATGAACGTAATATCTATTTGGAAGTACGCGCGGGTACTGGCGGAGATGAGGCTGCTATTTTTGCCGGTGATTTATTCCGGATGTACAGTCGTTTTGCTGAAACGCAAGGTTGGCAAGTGGATATCATCAATGCACACCATGGCGATCACGGTGGATTCAAGGAAGTGATTGCGCATATAAGTGGCCAGCAAGTGTATGCCACCTTAAAATTTGAATCTGGCACACATCGGGTACAACGTGTTCCCGCAACTGAATCGCAGGGGCGGGTTCATACCTCAGCCTGCACTGTGGCCATCATGCCAGAAGTCGATGCAATTCACGATATTGCCATTAATCCCGATGATTTACGCGTCGACACATATCGAGCATCCGGCGCAGGTGGACAGCACGTCAATAAAACGGATTCAGCCATCCGGATTACTCATATTCCTACAGGTGTGGTCGTAGAATGCCAAGATGAGCGTTCTCAACATAAAAATCGTGCCAAGGCCATGTCGTTACTCAAAACTCGTTTATTATCAGCACAACAAACAAAACAAAAACAAGAACAAGATCTCACACGAAAATTACAAGTCGGGAGTGGCGATCGATCGGAGCGTATTCGCACCTATAATTTCCCACAAGGTCGTCTGACCGATCATCGAATTAATCTCACGCTCTATCATCTCACCGAAATTATGGAAGGCGATTTGACCGCAGTAATTGACGCATTAAAACGCGAGCATCATGCGGAACTATTGGCAGAACTAGGTCAACAAGATGGGTAACTGGTGTATCCAGGACGCCTTGGTTTTTGGTCGTGACGCTCTTGCAGCTGAGCAAGAAGAGGCCGTACGCGAAAGCGAAATTCTCTTACAACACGCGCTTAAAGTCTCCCGAACTTATCTCTATGCCCATAGCGAAGATCGTGTATCTGACGAACAAACCCGTGCTTACTGCACAATGATACAACAACGACAAGCAGGGACGCCCATCGCATATATTATTGGATACCGTTCATTTTGGACGTTTGATATTGCTGTAACTGAAGCCACTTTAATTCCCAGAGCAGACACCGAAGTTTTGGTGGAGCGGACATTGGCACTGACCGATCCAACGCATGCTTACACGCTCCTTGATTTGGGTACAGGCAGCGGCGCCATTGCCTTGGCTGTAGCCTCAGAGCGGCCGCATTGGCGCATCACAGCTTGCGACCAATCCGCACAAGCCCTTGCGGTCGCCCAACATAATGCGCGTACGCTTAAACTAGACCATATTCAGTTTATTCTATCCGACTGGTTGCAAGCGTTTTCACAGCAAAAATTTGATATTATTGTTGCGAATCCTCCTTACATCGCCACGAGTGATCCCCATTTACAGCAAGGTGATTTGCGCTTTGAACCCCAATCTGCGTTGGTCAGTGCGCAAAATGGCCTCGATGCATTACATACGATTATCCGAGATGGCCACTCACATCTCAATGCACAGGGTTTACTACTCGTGGAACATGGTCACACTCAATCGGATGCAGTCTGCGACTTATTTCGCCACTATGGCTATCAAAACATTCAATCTTGGCGAGATATTCAGGGCCTCGATCGCGTTTGTAGTGGAAGACGAACGTGAGTACTTGCAGGCACAATGATATCAATCCATTTATCCAACAAATGAGCGTAGAGTAGGAGAGCAACGCGGATTATTGAATTCGCTGGAATCAGGGTGGGTGAAATTGTAACCTGCCTCGCTAAATATTCGTATTATAGTGTCATTTAAGATCGCAGGTGGATCATCATTTCGCCTGCCTTCTGTTTGCATTAAGCGTTGAACCGTTAATTCAACACTTTGCTCCCTTATTCTAGAATGATTACGATAATAGTAAATGCCCTTAAGCTCTACTCCTTTTGCAACCAACTCAGCAGTCATCGAAAGCATATATTTTCTTTTGTTACTACACCGTATCCAGCCAATACCTGGATCGAACAAAAAAATAAGGCATTGTGTCCCTAAAGTGCGCGGAGCCCCGTCTAATTCGCATTCCACAAAAGCCATTTTGGTATCGACATCCCAAGGTTGGGCGAATTGAGCAGGTGTGAGGAGTCTGATTAGATTAAAAGCGTGTTCCGTTGGAATATTATTACGCATTTTAAGTGCGTCCAGAAATGCCAACTCAAGCTGCTTTGTCTCTGTTCCAAATACACCCTTTTGTGAAACGCTAGTTTTGTTAGTCATTTTTTACCCCAACACTCAAAATAATATCGGCAAATTATCAATGATTCAGCATAGAAAATCAAATTTTGTTCAATAACGCCACGATTGTCTCAATTTTATAAAAATTCTTGCCTACGTCTCGCCTTTTATGCATAAAGCTCACGGAGCTTGGCCAGATCTTTGGCTACCATCATAGAGGAATTATTTCCTTAAAAGCAAATTGTTAGCTTGAGAAGTATCCGCTATAATCTATGGTTATCTTAATAGAAAAGTGAGTAAATTATGAGATCGGATACCAGTATGGGCTCGATGGGTATTGCACCTTACCAAGAGTCAGCTAATGAAGTATATATGAATGAACACCAACGCGCACATATTGAAAAGATTTTACTGGCCTGGCGCCAATCGTTAATGGAAGAAGTCGATCGCACCGTCACTCACATGAAAGACGAAGCAGCCAACTTTCCCGATCCCTCCGATCGTGCTAGTCAAGAAGAAGAATTTAATATCGAATTACGAACTCGTGACCGTGAACGTAAACTCATCAAAAAAATTGAAGACGCGCTGGAACGTTTATTGGAAGATGATTTTGGTTACTGTGAAGCATGTGGCATTGAAATCGGACTCCGTCGTTTAGAAGCCCGCCCTACCGCAACGTTATGCATTGATTGCAAAACACTCTCTGAAATTAAAGAAAGACAAAACCAAGGTGACTGAACGAAGTAGAATTTATAACTTCCGTTCGGACTGAGGCGCTGCTTTGCAGCGTCTCAAGGCCCATACTGCCCATCAATGCTTCGGGACGTTGCCTGCGCCACTCCTCAGCACGAACGGAGTAAAGGTTTTACAGCATAGCCTCAATTTTCGTCCAATACCGTTCAACCGTACCACGATTAGCTTGCAATACTGCTGAAGCATTAGCAATTTGCTGTTTGCGCTGTGTAGGATTGTGATACAGTGTAATCAACCTATCGGCCAAATCTGCAGCCGACTCACCTTGTTGTAACGCTTGATTTTTCACCAAATCAGCACAAATCGATTTGGCATTTTGCATAAATGGGCCACAAAACACTGGGACTTCCATCGCAATTGGCTCTAACACATTATGCCCACCTATCGGCACCAAACTAGCGCCTACAAATGCGTAATCACTCAAGCGATAAAACTGCATCAATTCACCCATAGAATCCAAAACCAACACATCAATATCAGGTTGAATCGTCTCCGGTTGACTGCGCAATCCCGTTTTCCAACCCTGCTGTTTTACTAAATTATAAACAATTTGAAACCGCTCAGGGCGCCGCGGTGCAATCATCAATAATAGCCCTGGAATCTCAGTTTTAATCCGTGCTAATTGCGACAGTAATTGGGTTTCTTCATCGTCATGCGTGCTGGCAGCTATCCACACCGGTCGCTGCGCACCCCATGCTTCTTTCAACTGATCAAGATCCGATTTTTGAGTCGTAGGAAGCGATAGATCAAATTTCATATTACCCAGCAGCATCACACGAGATTGTGGGCCGCCTAAGGCTTGGTAGCGCTGCGTATCCAAATCTGATTGGGTTCCTATCCAAGCAAAACGAGCAAGGATAGGGGCAAAAAATCGGCGTAACGGTTGATAATACGTGTAGGCATGATCTGACAAGCGGGCATTGACCAAAACCAAAGGAATCTTTGCCAAATACGCTTGTTCTATCATATTAGGCCATAATTCGGTTTCCATAATAATGCCAATTTTAGGTTGAGCCTTCTTAAAAAACCGTTTTAAACAGTTCGGTAAATCATAGGGGATATATTGATGGCTCACTTGCGATTTAAAGCGTGTCACCACATGTTGCGAGCCTGTCGGCGTCATTGTGGTTACCAACACTCGTAAATTTTTCGCCAACATTCGATCGATCAAAGGCGTCACTGCGACCACTTCTCCCAAAGACACGGCATGCACCCAAACATCCACCGGAGCCAGCGTTGTCCAAGCAAACCGTTCAGCGATTCTTTGACGGTATGCCGGCAAACGTCGACTTTTCCAGAGCAACCGCAACAGTATCACTGGTATTAAAATATACATAACAACCGTATAAATTTTTCTCATTAATCAACCTGACGTGACAACTAGGCATAGGATTATACCCTACTCTCAGGTTATAATCCTACTTCGTGCGGCCATAATCTCTGGTTTTTTGGCCAAAAGTAGGAGGTTGAATGGACTTACGTCAATTGTTCACCAGTCACTCGTGGTGGGGAAAATTGATTGGCGCATTTTTCGGTTTTTTAATTGCAGGACCGACAGGCGCTTTGTTTGGTCTCATCATTGGCAATTTTTTTGATCGAGGGTTGACGTTACACTTTTCTCAACCTTTTTGGCATTATCATAGCGAAAAAAATCCAGAAATTCGCGAGATGTTTCTAAGTGCTCTCTTCGCTACCTTAGGTCATCTCGCCAAAGCAAATGGGCAAGTGTCTGAAAAAGACATTGCATATGCCAATGAGATTATAGGGCAAATGAAGCTCAATCATACCCAGAAAAAACGAGCTCAAGAGTTTTTTGTGCAAGGAAAATCAGCACAATTCAATTTGGATCTCAAACTCCATCAATTGTATAAAGCCATTTACAACAAGCCTTTTTTAATCCGTTTGTTCGTCGACACTCACTATCAATTTATCAAACAAGGTAATATCTCTGAGAAACAAATCACCATTCTCAATACTGT
>CAZBSX010000068.1:0-7685 GCA_964494305.1 uncultured Legionella sp.
GCAGATTTAACGACTTATAAAAAATTTCAAGATAAATTTGAGGCGCATTTAAAAATTCAGCCTTGACAGTTTGACTGGCCAAATCTCGACAAGCAGGCCCTAAAATATCTTGGATAATCGCTGTATCTCGTGCATTAAAGGGCGTGCTTAGATTTTGATATCGATTCAGGATGCTCATGATCTTGCTGTGATGGCTCAACGATAAAGGTAGGCGCCCGAGAATCTTGGTGAGATCGGTTTTATTCTCGGCCCGTAAGTGATACATCAAAGAAATCCCATAGGCATAATACATGCAATTTCCACGACCTTTGTTGTCAATTGTTTTCATGATTCTCTCGTCAGCCAGGATTCAGCTCAGAATTCATTGAACTAATATTGAACGTATAATACCATAAAACAAACAAAAGATAAAATTTTGATCACTTGTGCCGTGATAATATGGTTACATTAGAAATAAAACACCAAGCCTGCGATCAATACATTGCTTATTGGACCGCTATTTGTTATCGAACAATCTAAGATTGCAAATATTAATGACTCACTTTCAATTTTATTACTCATCGCAAAAGAAAATCCCAATTTTTTGTTACCTGATATGCACATGGCTATCAAAAAACTAAGCGTGATTAAACAGGCTCGTTCTGCAAACAACATTCAAGATTTTGAGGCAATACTAACCAACGATGATGCTATTAAAACGTTATCTTACTCAAGAGACAGTAAGTTTTGGAAATTCTGCAAGGTGGCACTACGTGCGATTTATCAATACATTTGGCCTGATGCACCTGTTACCAAAGGCGCTGAGCTTCTCGATCACGTGGGATTATTTAATCAAAGAAAAGCCTGGCAAAATCAGAAAAATATGGCAACGAACACTAATGTAAGTACAGCTCTCAATCGGTAATCAGGGCAACCGCACATGCGGTTGTAACCACCCACATCCCTCGCGCCGCCTTCGCCTACATCCCTCGCTTTATGCGAGGGATCCAGAGATCTTATCCAATGCCTGGATCCTACGGACAAGCGGTAGGACGTAGATCATTTTTTTCTTCATCCTTGATTATCACCTTAAACAGGGGGGCTTTTTACTCACTCAATTTCAATGCTTCCATTTTTCTAAGGAGTTTTTGGGTAGCGCTTAATTTGCACTCAGGATTGACTTGATTGACTGCGAGCTTAGCCACGCGTGTGGTGTCTAACCAAGTGTTAATTTCTTCCAAGTCCGCGACATTTAAGGTACCTGCATAATATTTTAAACTGAGAATGATCTCTATCAGCGTATATTGATCAGCAGCGAGCTGTTGTTGTGCCTGAAATAAATGTTGTTGCGCTAATACCACATCAGTCATGGTTCGAGTGCCTACAGTGTATTGAGCGAGCACGCTGTCTAATGAGTTTTGTTGTGAGATGACGGTTTGTCGATCGGCCTTGACTTTTTCTATCCCATCGAGAATGGAGTGATAAGAAATATTCGTATTGACCACGACATCACGATAAACTTTTTCCAAGTGCTGTCCGGCTGATTGAAAATTATATTTAGCTTGTCGTGTTTTGGATGCGACTAATCCACCTTGGAATAAAGGCAAATTCGCATTCAAACTGATACTGGCAATTCGTTGTTCTTGAGGAATGAAGAGATTGTTTGCTAACGATGTGATAGGGGTATTTTCTTGAAGTTGACTATCGTAATGCGTATCGACAACATTACCCTGAATACTAAAAACAGGCCAATTCCCTGCTGAAGATGATTTGATATTTTCACGTGCGGCTTGGAGATCATATTTTGCAGCGTACAACCCATAATTTTGACGCAATCCTGTAGTAATCCATTCATCGACGGATTGAGGTTCAGGCGCAATCAGAGGAATATTATTATTTCGAAGTGGTGCAACGTACTCATACGTATGATTTGTTATCCGGCTTAAAGACTGATTTTCGTTCGATAATTGATTGCGGTCTGCAATGACTTCCGCGATTGATTGATCATACGCAGCTTTGGCTTCATAGACGGCGGTGATGGCATCTAGCCCCACGTTAAAACGCTCTTGCGCTTGGTCAAGCTGGCGTTTATTCGCGCGTTTTTTTGCATCAGCAAACGTCAGCGTGTCTTGAGCCAGTAAGATTTGTAAATACGCATGCGCTGTACGAATTAACAGGTTTTGTGCCGAATCGTTGAAAGAAGCCATTGCAGCTTTAACGCTGGCTCTTGCTTGTTTGACTTGCTCCCAAGCTTGGTAATTAAATACGGTTTGCGACGCGTTTACTTTCCATTGGTTACCGTTATAAGTCTGTTGAACGACAATAGTGCCCGCATCGATGAATTGCTGGCTCCGATTGATAAGAGCGCCGGCCGTTAATTGAGGCAATAATTGTGACCAAGCTTGAGGAAGATTTTCGCTTTTCGACAAAAAATTGCTGTATGCTTCTTTGAACGTTGGATCATTGTCCAATGCTTGATGATAAACATCCATCAGATCGACTGAATATGCCTTGCAGGACATGATCAATAGCCATGGCAAAGTGCAACGTTTTGCCTTGCTGATGCGTACCCAATCCTTTGGCATGTCAAGTCCTAAAAAACAAACGGTTGATGATGGCTCTTATCAATCAGCATGGGGACATTCGTTTCGAAAACCAAATGTTGCATCCAATGATTGTGGTGATCCACTTGATATAAATTGCCTGACATGACCGGGTCATGACCGATAATTGCAAAGATTTTGCCTCCTAACGAGGCTTGGAGTTTGAGCGTTTCTCCGAGTTCGTGAATGGCGCCTGTGAAAACAATCACGTCGTAAGGTGCTTGTGTCACCCAGCCTCGACATCCATCACCTGTGATAAATTCTATATTTGTTCTGCCTTGCGCCAAGCAGGTTTTTTTAGCACGATTAGTGAATTCTGGAAAATAATCCACAGAAATGACCTGTTGCGCAATTTGACTTAACAATGCAGTAAAAAAACCAGTACCTGTACCAATTTCTAATACGGTTTCATGCCCCTTAAGTTGTAGGGTTTGTAATATCAGCGCTTCTTCGAGCGGAGTCAGCATACACTGATGATGGTCAAGAGGAATTTGGAGATCCGAATAAGCAAACGCGCGGTATTCAAATGGCACAAAAGCACTGCGATCCGTATTTTCGTATAAGTCTAAGATTTTTTTATCAACAATATCACCCGTGCGTAATTGCTGTTTGATCATGTTCGTTTGTGGTAAAATTTTGTTCATTTCAGCCTTGTAGAGAGCGGGTCCATTATAGGGGGTGCAGATATTTTAACAAGAATTCATGAATTTCACAGTAGAATTTGTTATTATCGCTCCCAGTTCAGATCGGAGTCATTATGTCACAGTATATTTTTACCATGAATCATGTATCGAAAATAGTAGAGAATCAACGAGTGATTTTGAAAAATATCTCTCTTAGTTTCTTGCCTGGCGCAAAAATCGGCGTGCTAGGGTTAAATGGTTCTGGAAAATCAACTTTATTGCGCATTATGGCTGGGATTGATACTCAGTATGATGGAGAAGCGCGCGCGCAACCCGGGATTCGCATTGGTTATTTGGCACAAGAACCCATTGTTGATTTAACCAAAACAGTTCGTGAAGTGGTAGAAGAGGCAGTTCATGACATGAAAGCCAAATTACTGCGCTTTGATGAAATCAGCATGCGTTTTGCCGATCCGATGAGTGACGATGAAATGACTGCGCTATTGAGTGAACAAGGTGAATTACAACATGAGATTGAAACTGGCGGTGGTTGGGATTTAGACCGCAAATTAGCCATTGCTGCGCTTGCGTTACGACTGCCAGATTGGGATGCTGCAATGCAAGTCTTATCTGGGGGTGAGCGACGACGCGTTGCTTTATGTCGATTGCTCTTGTCGAATCCAGATATGCTCTTATTGGATGAACCAACCAACCACTTGGATGCGGAAAGTGTAGGTTGGTTGGAAAAGTATTTAGAAGATTTTCCAGGTACGGTTGTGGCTGTCACGCATGATCGGTATTTTCTCGACAATGCTGCTGAGTGGATTTTGGAATTAGATCGCGGTGAAGGCATTCCGTACAAAGGCAATTACACTGCTTGGCTAGAACAAAAAGAAGAGCGGTTGGCACAAGAGCAAAAACAAGAAGCATCGCATGCACGCATTTTGAAGGCCGAATTAGATTGGGTACGAACTTCACCCAAAGGCCGGCATGCCAAATCAAAAGCAAGGTTGGCGCGTTTTGATGAATTGAATTCAAAAGAATTTCAAAAGCGCAATGAAACGAATGAAATTTATATTCCACCCGGTGAACGGTTGGGCGATTTGGTTTTAGAAGGACAAAATCTGGCGAAACAATATGGCAATAAAGTCTTATTTACCGATCTTAGTTTTAATTTACCCAAAGGCGGTGTATTGGGGATTATCGGTCCGAATGGTGCTGGTAAATCTACGTTTTTGAAGTTATTAATGCAAAAAGAAGCACCGGATGCTGGCACTATTCGTGTGGGTGATACGGTGCAATTGTCTTACGTAGATCAAATGCGCGATCACTTAAACGACAATCATACTGTTTGGGAAGAGATTTCAGACAAGCACGATATCATTCAAGTCGGTTCTTTTCAAATGCCATCCAGAGCTTATGTCGGGCGCTTTAATTTTAAAGGCCCCGATCAACAAAAGAAAATGAGCCAATTGTCTGGGGGGGAACGCAATCGTGTCCATCTGGCCAAATTATTAAAGCGTGGGGCCAATGTATTGTTGTTAGATGAACCCAGTAATGATTTAGATGTGGAAACTTTACGTGCTTTAGAGGAAGCGATTTTGAATTTCCCTGGTTCTGCGGTGGTGATTTCACATGATCGTTGGTTTTTAGACCGAGTATGTACGCATTTAATGGCATTTGAAGGGGAGGGCCGCGTCGTGTTCATGGAAGGTAATTATACTGATTATGAAGCGGATCGGCTTAAAACTTCGGGTGATCAACCAAAAGCGTCGCACAATAAATTTCGCCGACTAGAGGACTAATCATGATGTTGAAAAAATACTGTGTGCTGTTTTTCTGCATTGCCACAGCCCTGGTAGGATGTGTGCAATATGATGAATCGACGTATATCACGGATGATTATGGCGTAGTTCACCATACGACCCATTATACATTAGATAGACGAGGTCGCGCTTACTATCCTGTTCAGATTCACCCTATCGGCCAAAAATTGTTTGTGTTTGATCCCAAAGTCGCGGCATGGGCCGCGTATGATGCGCAGGGTAAGCGCGTGATGACCGGAAGTGCCTCTGGCGGTAAAGATATGTGCGAAGATGTGGGTAAGCCTTGTCGCACTGTGACTGGAACGTTTCGGGTATACAACAAGCGCGGGGTAAATTGTAAATCGGGCGAATATCCAGTCGAAACGGAAGGTGGCGCCAAAATGCCGTATTGCATGTATTTTTTCCAAGGCTATACGATTCATGCGGGCTATGAAGTGCCGACGTACAATTCCAGCCATGGTTGTGTGCGAGTGTTACCTTCTGCGGCCAAATGGTTGAATGAACAATTTATTACAATTGGAACGAGAGTCGTTGTTTTATCGTATGAGGATGAAAATGGAGATGGAGATTGGTTACAAAAATAGGCGACGACACCGTAGTAGGATAATATGACGCCAGCACAGCATACTAAGAAAATTAAACAACGTTTTCTTAGTGAAACTTATAAACAATTTTCTTATCAAACTCGACCGTTTACGACTATCGCTATGGCGGTATTATTGATTGGTTTGGGTTTTTTTCATATCGTGAATCTAGCAGTTATTAGCTGGATTTTAGCTGCTTTTGTGCTCGATAACGTCGCGTTAACGCCCATTATGAGTGCACTACGGGCCGTTAGTAATCTAGCCAACGGTCGAAAAACTTTCAAAGCAAAAATTATGCTGGTTGTCATTGTGGTCAGTTTGTTGGCTGGTGCGGTACTAGGCTGCTTTGTCTGGGCACCCATGCCAATGATCACAAAATTTTTTTTGGATTACATTGCTCTCACCGGATGCTCTCCGTTTTTGATTTCTATGGGCGCTATGGCAGGTGGTTATTTTTCTCATGCTACTCATAAAATACCTTGATTTTGGGGCATATTTATTGGGAGTTGCTTTGCGTCTGTGTTATATCTGCCAATTCCTATTGTACTAGAGGTTGTCTATTTTTCTGCGGTGGCTACCGCATTTTTTGCAACCATTATCGCAAAACAATCGTTGCGGTTGTATTACAAAATGAAATATGGCCATTCCAACGCGGATGGGTATGAACTTGCTCGAGAACCGATTGAACAACGGCAGTTTATTGACAAGCAAGCAATTGTTTTAAACGTTAGTCCTCAGGCATTACTTGAACTCACTGCCGATTGCCGTCTCAAAATTGCTACAACAAAGCACGGTGCGTCGTTTATCAGTGAATATATGTCTTATCGATCTCATATTACTAACTCCTATAAAGATATTTATTTTGGACTAATGAACCCTGAATTATCGTATTCTGATGCACAAACGGTTAAGGAACTGATTCAAAATAGCACCATACCCCCTGAGCTGAATCGGCCAGAACAGAGGGCCGAGCATCAAAAAAAAGTGGCTCGAGAATTGCGGTTGGGCGCATTTTTTAATCCAGATATAGAAACGAGAATGATGGTCCATCAATTTAAAATTTCAGATGGCGGAGGATTGAATTCTGAGTTGGTAAAGGCTTTTCGAATTTAGCAGCACTATGCAATTGTACGAGGACAGTGAAATTTGTAATGCATCCTTTGAATAAGAGAGGATAATGCAATTTTTGTTGTATTGTTGAACGTTTGTCTAACTGATGCAGGAGATTGAATAATGGCAAGTCAGAACATCGAACAATGGATGAATGGCGCTCAAGAAATTCTAGAACAGACCCAACATTTTTTGGCATCCAGGTCAAGCATTGAAAAAAAGGAGGTTTTGCGTTTTCTTCAAAACCAAAACAAACTATTGGCTTTTGCAAAACGACAGCTCAAAGTGCAAACGGATATGGGTCAGATCGACATAGCGTGCGATTTAGTCACTTTTGGATTTATCCAACAAACAGTTGATTTTTTTTCAAAGTCTTCACCGACAGAGGCAGATTTGTATTTTTATGATGATAAGCTTGTTACGCTGCAAACAATCCTAGATCGAGGGCGCGTGGTTTTCAATGATGTTTACAACCATTTTAGAATTACAAAAAATCGGCTACAGCCACAGAGTGAAGAAGATAGGAAGTCCAAGATGCAGGTGTTTATGGCTGATTTTTCAGAGAAAATTCAACCAAGCGAACCTGAGACTCGAGCAAAGTATCTTGCATTTGATTTCAACACAAACTTCACTGACTCAGTGCTTTATTATTCAGTGGCGTCTGACATGCTGGAGCAGATAGGAGCAGTAAAAACGAGAGAAGGTCTTGATCTGTTATTTTGTGACATTATGGGAGGGTTATCTAATAAAAAGGATGAATCTGCGCAGTGGCAAGCGTTTTATCAGCTTTTGAGTACGAAATATCGTCTACTAGCCCAGGATTTGATGAGTGATCGAATCTCATTAGGTGATGCGAAATGTTTAATGCAGCAAACGCATCTTTTGATAGAAAAACTTGACGAACAACCTGAGCAGCAAGCTATTACCGATTTTTTCAACACTACTGTGGCTTTCAGGAAA
>CAZBSX010000069.1:0-7622 GCA_964494305.1 uncultured Legionella sp.
GAGGATCTATGATTTCCTTAGCCCCCCCGCTTTCCTTACGCCACCTCATTCGCGCTGTGCTCCGACCTAATCCGCACGTGAGTGATAGAGCGCTCGCGATACCTTGGTTGCGCGCAGGATATCAACCATTTTGGTTTTCGAAATCGGCATGGTCCTTAGTTGTCATTACGCAATGGGCTCAATCCGTACACCCCAAACCGCAATACCATGTTTGGATTCCAGATTATTTTTGTAATCAATCACTCATAGGTTTGCGCAGCGACTCGATCACGTTGGTTTTTTATCCCATTGATGCCTCTATGCAACCTGATTGGGCGGCATGCAATGCCCTTGCCCAAAAAAAACCGCCGCATTTGTTTTTACTGGTTCATTATTTTGGTCAGGTATCTCATGTCATGGGTGCGAGGGATTTTTGTCATCGCCACCAGGCTATTTTTATTGAAGATTGTGCGCATGTTTTATTGCCAGTTGAGGGTATGGGGAGTTTTGGTGATTTTGTCCTCTATAGTCCGCATAAATCCTTAGCGCTCCCCGATGGCGCGCTTTTACTCGCACATCCGAGGGTTATGAAACGCATCGCACAAAATCCAGATGAGTTCTTACCGACATTCGAGCGTGTTATCTCCAAACTTTCGCAACAATCAACCCAAGTCTGGCCTTGGGTTTTGAAGCGTATTGCACAACGACTACTGCCGAATGTGATTGCAACGATGCGAAATAATTCACAGCGCCCCCCCAAAGTCTTGAATGAACAAACGTCCGTACGTTGGACAGTGTTACCCAAACAATCTGAGCTATCTCGCCAATTGTTGGTTCGGTATTTACCCAGCATTGAGTCTTATGCGTGGATTCGGCATTACCATGCGACGCTTTGGGTGCACTGGTTCTCCCAAAAAAATGGCTTCACTCCGTCGATTCCTCAATTCCCATATTTGCTCGGCGTGCCATGCGCATCTTCCGTAGTACAACAATACCTGCAAACGCGAGATAGACCTTGTCCTCTCACAACTTGGCCTGATTTGCCCCCTGAAGTTTTACAGTACCCTGAGTACCACAAAACAGCAATTGAGCTGCAAGAAAAAATAATATTCTACCCAATTCATCATGGGATACGGCCTCAGCGAATGCGTCGCGATCCATCCAATATGCCGGTGAATGCCTCCGGTCTATGCCTAAAATGGGATTTGCCGCTGACTACGTGGGAGATGCTCTTTGAGCAGGTACCCAAGAGCAGTCTGTTGCAATCTGCTTTTTATGCCAAGGCCATTCATTTGGATCGTAAGTGGACACCGCGTTTTGGCGCGATAGAAGTCAATGGACAAGTGGTTGGTTTATGGGTGATCTTGGAAAAAAGAGGGCCGCTGGGTTTGGCCGCAGCGCGTTTAAATCGGGGCCCAGTTTGGTTACATGAAGAACATGCGCATAGTCTTATTCCGCATGTTTTTAGAGCATTGCGTGAGCATTATGCCATCAGGCATGGTCGTTTATTATGGATAGCCCCCAATTTACCGTTGACGTCAGAATACGTGATCATGCTGAGCCAATTACAATTTAAACGCCGGTTTATGCGTCCATGGACTTCAGTTTGGGTTGATTTAAGTCAAAATGAATCTGCATTAAAAGCATCTTTGGTGGGCACTTGGCGCAATCAACTTACAGTTGCTATGCGCCAGGAAATGCAGATCGACATATCCCAAGATACGTCTGCATTGGAATGGTTATTGGTGCATCATGAGCACAACATGAAACAACGCGAGTATGGCGGTCCTAGCCCGGCGTTTGTGCGGCATCTGAAAAAAACGGCACAGGATGTTGGGGATTGTTTTTTTGTGCTACGCGCAGTACATAATGAGTGCTTTGTGGCGGGCATTGCTGTAATTCGCCACGGAACATCTGGAACTTATTTTATCGGCTGTAGCTTAGAGACTGGGCGAAGATTGTATGCAACCAATTTGCTTTTATGGCATGCAATGATCTTATTAAAAAACAAAGGGTGTACTTGGTTTGATTTAGGGGGCATCAACCCTTATGTAACCCCAGGAATTACTGCATTTAAGCACGGGCTCAATGGTGAGCCATATCGGTTAATTGGCGAATATATCAGTTATTAAGGAATTATTGAGTCATGAAAAAAAAACAAGTGGCCAAATTCGCTTTAAATTTTCTTTGGAATTTTAAACCTCCGTCGCACCAAGCACGAATTATTTATTATCACTCCATTCATCCGACGCATCCTTTGTCGCATCGACCCGAACAATTTCGTGCACAGATGCAATGGCTATATGAGCAGGGATTTACCTGCCCAATATTATCTGAGTTTGACACATACTACCAAGACCAGAAAATCGTATTTATTACGTTTGACGATGGCTATTTAGATAATTGGACGTATGCGCTGCCTATTTTGTTGGAATTTGGTTTCAAAGCCACTTTTTTTATCTGCTCAGGTTATGTAGAACCGACGCCTATTATGATGAGACATAAACTGTATGATTTACCTATGGTAAGCCGAGATGCTTTGCTCGATATGCAGCACAGGGGTATGGAGATTGGGAGTCATGGGGTAAGTCATCAGAGACTGAGCAAATTGAATTCTGACCAACAAATACGAGAGTTGGTCACTAGTAAAGATAGTTTAGAGCAAATTCTTGGGAATCAAATTACATCCTTCGCTTATCCTAATGGACAAAAAGGTGCCTTTTCAAACGAGAGTACTCAATTAGCTTTGGATGCAGGTTATGAACGGGTCTGCTCAACATTGTGGGGCACCTGTGACAATAAAAATACCCCCTTAAAGCGATGTGAAATGTCTAATCAAGATAAGCTCCAGGAGTTTATTGCAAAAATAATAGGTATGCGAGATTATAGAGCGGTTATAGATGTTTTGATGGATAAAAGTAAAGTCTGGGACTCTGATACCGAATGATTGCGACCAAAGCTACAGAAACTGGCTTGATAACTCGATATGTCATCATCATGTTAGCTGCACTGTATATCTTTATGATGGACTGGCGATTTTTTTCGTCGCCAGAAATAAAAATGGTTGTGAATATGATGAAGATTTATATTCCAATTATCTTATTAGCCATTTGCATATATAACCGTTATTTAATTCCAAAATGTCGCCATTTCCGGACGTATCTTTTTTTAGGGTCTATTTTCTTATTATGGGCGTTGATACCCTCTATTTTTTCAGATAATCCTGCAGAATGTATTACAGAGTGGTCAAAATACCCTCCGAGGCTCTTATTCTTTTTTACAATAAGTCTCTTGATGTTTAATGACAATAAAATAGCGATGTTGCTCGCTAAAATTTTGGTGTATGTCGGATGTTTTGTTGTCGTGCAATATTTCGTTGCCAATTTATTTCCAAATCATATTCTTGGCTATCATGTTGCTGAAAACCACAAAATTATTTATATCCCTGCTTTGTCCATGTCGTTTAATCGGTTATGTAGTTACTGGTATGAGCCCTCCAATGCTTCGGGATATTTGTTCTCAATGTTTTTTCTTTCTGAAGGGCTTTATATCTACTATTCGCAGCGAAGCTTTAGGGTGATGCAATATATATGTTTGATCGGAGCACTATTTTGTTTATCGAATGCGGGTTATTTTTGCTTAGGAGGGGCGGTGTTTTTTGGAATGCTGATTCGAAGAAATGCATTATTGACTCGTCGCGTACTCCTCAATTTTTTTCTAATTGGATTCGCTGCTTGTACAATAGTCATAGCACTATATGGGAGAGCATATATTGTAGAAAATGCTATTGATTCAACGTTGTTACAAACTATCTTGGGCGTGCGTGAAGTAGAAATGAATAATTACACGAGTCGATCAACTTATGATGCTTCTGATGGACGAGTCGCATTGGCTGAAAAAAACCTTCAGTTAATTAAAGAACATCCATTTGGTGTGGGTGTTCGGATTCAGGGGATACGAGATAGTGAAGGGACAGGATTTGCATTAGCATCTGCTACTTCAATTATTTTATGGCTGGCGTTTACTGGCATACCAGGAGTAATTATCCTTTTAATGATGCAGTTTTTATTGGTATATATTGCGTTTAAAAAAGGTGTTTCAACATTTCAAATTAAAATTTCACAAGCGTGGATGGCACTCACCTTACAAAATTTGGTGTATGGCACTTGGTTTACACCATTTTATTTTGTGCTAGTCGGGTTTATTTTTATCTCGATATTCGGCCCAAATGCATTAAAAATCAGTCGTAGCAAATTTATGCCTCACAATGCCGATTTGCTATGGGCAAAGTAACCCCTTATTTTTTCTAATCGGCGGTATTATTTTTACAGTGAGGAGAATAACTACCCGTTGACGAGTTGATTAACAATTTTTAGGAAATACAATGGATAACATAGGTCAAATACCCAGAGCGCAGTTTCTTAAATTGCTTATATTTTACACAATAGCCCATATGGGCATTTTTTTTATATTGAATGCGGTATATTGGGATGATTGGATATTGAATAATATGAGCCATGAGGCTATTTTAAATATTCATAAGGAATCAGGACATACGCTTGGAAATTATAGCGGGTACTTATATGTACTGCTTGCTTTAGGTCAGTGGTTTTACAAAACGGTCACGTTTATTTTATCTTTTGCTACGGGCATATTGGTTTGGCACATTGCTGCGAAGCAAGACTGGCTTAATAAACAAGAGATTTTTTTTACAGTATTGTTTTTTCTAATTCTTCCATTGTATTCAGCTCGAGTGGTAACCGTTGATTTTGCATATACCCTATCCGGGTTTTTCTTTTTCTTGGCATGGTCACTGATGGAGCGACAGCGAGTTATCGCACTTTTGTTGTTTTTAGTCAGCTTTAATACACAGTCGTTATTAGTATTTTATGTATTACCTATTATAGACTGGTGTTGTCGAGATCTTAAGTCGAATCATGTTAAAACAATCATTGATTGGGGCTTTTCCAAAATTGATTTTTTACTACTTCCTTTTGTCTGGTTTACGGTAAAGACACTGTATTTTAAACCGTATGGAATGTCTCAAGGGTATAACGAGCACTACAGTTGGAGACATTTAATATCTACCCCCATTTTTATGGTGTATGATTTTTTAAAACTGAATATCAATGTATCTGTAACCATACTGATCAGTGTTGTATTGTTATCAAGCAATATATTGCCTCCACCGAAATACCTAAGCGGGCAGCGGAAGATTTTTTGTATCAGTATCTTTGCCTTGTTAGCAGGGACTTTTCCTTATATGGTTCTTGGGTATATTCCAAGTTTTACCGAGTTGGCGTCGCGTCATCAATTACTCATGCCATTAGGGTTGGCACTTTTTTTTGTTTGGATCATTGGACTGTCAAAAAACAGTTCAAATCGCAAAGCATACATCACATTTCTGATTGCTATTTGCCTGACGATTAATATGAGTAATTATTTTTCTTTATTTCTTGATTGGCAAAAACAGCGTGCCTTGATTGCGTTTATAAGTCATTCTAGCGCGCTAAAAGCGCCGTCCTTAATTCTGTTCAATGATAAAACTTCAAATGCTTTAAATAGAGTATATCGATTTTATGAATGGAATGGGATTCTGAAATATGCACTGCATGATGAAACTCATTTTGGAATAAATTTCTCTCAATTAAGTGAGTATGAGTCAGGACAGTTTGATAGATTTTTTGCCTCAGCGCAGAGTGCATCTCAACATGTTCGATCTAAGGATAACCCTTGTTTTATAGTAACAATAGAAGCCAATTCTTTGAGCGATGTACTGTTTCACCGCCAATCGATAACACTCTTAAAGCTAAGGAGGTAGGTTTGATATCAGGTGGTCTGTATAGTAAATGCTAGACAAACTCATTCACTTGAGGCAAGGTATTATTGAGATGCTGAACCTCGCACGGATAGAATGGGGTGTGATGACGCACAGCCTAGATAACGTAAATAGAATAGTGAACGTATAGATGGATCTATAATCGAAAAGCATGGACAGGGATGTAATCGACGACATGAAAATACTCATCACAGGATCCAACGGATTTATTGGCCAGGCACTAACCAGTTATTTATTAGCAGAGACGAATGCCAGTCTTTCGCTAATTATTAGAAAAAACGTATCCTTGCGCCATGAATACAATCTGTATAAGCAACGGATTACGACTACGACTATCGACAATCTTGCTCTCCCAGCTTCTTATCAAGCTGCACTGGTGGGGTGCGATGTCGTCATTCATTTGGCTGCGCGCGTGCATATTATGGACGAGGTTGCTGCCAACCCATTGCAATTATACCGCGAAACCAATGTGGATGGGACCTTAAATCTGGCCAGGGAAGCCGCAAAAGCAGGCGTTAAGCGGTTCATCTATTTGAGTTCGATCAAGGTCAATGGGGAGCATACTCTTCCGAATACGCCCTTTACCTCAAAAGATCTTGCATCTCCTAAGGATCCCTATGGGATTTCAAAGTTTGAAGCAGAACAGGGCCTGTTTGCCTTATCTCAACATACGCCTATGGATGTTGTCATCATTCGTCCACCATTGGTGTATGGACCGGGGGTGAACGGAAACTTTGAACGGATGATGCGGTTTTTAAGTAGGGACGTACCGTTACCATTCGGTGCATTAAAGAAAAATAAACGCAGTTTTGTCTCTGTTGGAAATCTCGTAAGTTTTATTGCGAAGTGCATTGATCACCCCAAGGTAGGAAATCAGGTGTTTCTGGTCAGTGATAATGACGATTTGTCGACTACGGCATTGTTTCTTAAGACGCGAAGATTGCTTGTCAATAAGTACCCTTTGTTTCCAGTGCCGCAATGGATGTTAGGGTATGCAGCCAGAATACTTTCAAAAGAAATCGAATTTTCTCGTTTAACGGATTCATTACAAGTTGATATTAAACGTTCATGCGATATTTTGAATTGGGCACCGATAGAACGGGTGGATGATGCATTAGAAAAAACAGTGAATGCTTATCTTGGTCGTATTCGGTGTACTGTAGTAAACTTCAACATCGCTACGTCTCTCTAAGATGTGTTATGACTTATTACAATAAGCACCTTTTTATTTGTACCAATCAAAAAGGCCCCGATAAACAATGTTGCGCCAAAGTAAATAGTGAGTCTTTTTTTACTTATCTAAAAACCCAACTCAAAGCGCACCATTTACATGGTCCAGGTAAAATTCGCGTGAGTAAATCGGGCTGTTTGGGTCGTTGTGATTTAGGTCCATGTATCATTATTTATCCGGCAGGTATTTGGTATACGTATACGTCATTTGCCGACATCGATGAAATTATTCAGCGCGCATTAATCAAAGATGAGATTATTGAGCGGTTACTCATTACTGAACGTCAGAATTAAGATGTGGTACTAGCTTGAGTTAACCGTGCTATGATCAGAATTGCCGTAACGCGCACCAGCCTCGCTGTAATATAGCCAAATTATACGCCGCATAATTTGTCAGATTTTACGACATTCTCACGACATATCTTGCGACATTCTTATGACATATTGTAAGATAGAGGTAACAAGGAGTCATTTTAATGTTTAAACCAAAATTTACAATTACCAATTCAATTGCAAATACACTAAATAATCTTAAATCAAAAGCATCAACTAAATTTCTATGCTCAGAATCATT
>CAZBSX010000070.1:0-7595 GCA_964494305.1 uncultured Legionella sp.
TTATTTGAAAAAATAATTCAGAATGGTATCCAAAATGGTCTTTTTCATGAAGAATTTAGCACGCATTTTAAAGCATTGTTTCCCCAATCTGCTGAGCAAGTGAATCTTTCGCTAGAAGAGCAAATACGCTCTTTGTACAGTGCAACTGATCTGATGCCTCAGATTGAAGCACCTATTGTAAGTGAGGACGAATACAGCTGGGATGAAGACGACGAGGACGTAAACATTCGTACCAACGTGCAAGGCGCGTCTCCTGTGGTCTATGAGCCGCTATGGATGCAGATGAACGAAGAAATGCTAGCAGAAAAATTATTTTTTGCTTATCGAACGTGTGAGGCCTCTTATCAATTGGGACGCAAAATTGAGCCAGAGCAGATAATCGACGCGTGTCTAAAAAACACAGAGATTTTATTCCATTGTTTAGAAACAATAGAACATGTATTGCATCACTTAGAGCAAAACGATTATCAATATGAGAAACAATACTACCCTGGGATAGGCTATCTTTATACGATAAAAGATCACCCCGATCTCGAGTTCCCAATAGGAGAAGCGGCGTTAAGTGCTAGTAAATTATTTGAGCACTTATACAAAGATGGCTATGGTAATGAAGCCGTAAAAGAAACATTTCGTGCTCGCGTAGATGATCTGATGCAAAATTCTGAGCGCGCAACCAAATTGCCAAATTTTGCTAAAATTTTTCGCAGTGGCTTTGCGCTTGAAAAAAAGCCAGCGGAAACTCCACGTCAAAAAATACAGCCAAAATCAGAAAAAGCCTTTCAAATGAACACGCCATTACGCAAGGTAGTCTATCACCTGGTTAATCAATCTCAATCCAAGTTCTTAAGCTCCTTATTAATTCCAATGTTACTTTCTTTTCTTACTGTATTTATTAATGCGATAGATCCTAAAAAGCATCCTCTTACTGATGTTATGGAACACCCTACCAATCAATCTGTAGATAGCCATTTTAAACCAAAATTTTAATGGTGTTTTATCGTGCGCAACTCTTGCTTTCACCAAGGCAGTTTATTAAATTAAAATCGGCTGGATTTTGATAATAGATGTTAATTAAAATTAAAATATCGCTGCACAAAAGTCTGCGGGCTATTAGTCTCATGTAAGTCATCAAGATAAACCAATTTAAAATTAGTTTTTTCTGATAAAGAAACGACATCTGGTATTTCAGAATAAGATTTCAATAATGGAAAAAATACTGATCGCCCAATTACATAACGCTTATCTTTGCTCTTGGGAGATAATCCCCATACATTTTGATAGGTGATAATGGTGTTTAGGCCATTTTCTGTATCATGATTTCCTACATATAGCATGACATGCCCCCCAATATAAATGAGTGTTAGCATGGGATGTCCTTGAGATTGTAAATACTCCAACCGCTCATCTATTGATCCAGATGACAAATCTACACTTGTACTTAATTCCCCTTGTTGAGCGGAATTACGTGGTAACCAAATTCCAAATGGTGTAAATATACTTTTCATTTCTTGAGAACAGTCATTATGAAAAAACGCTCCACCCCATCCATAGGGGCGATTTTGTAATTGCATTAAGATGGATGTCATAGTCTTCTTTGACATAGGTAAAGGCATTTCAACGGCATCAGTATTTTTTACAATGCCCGTTTTAATATTGGCCCATCCATGCGCATTTTTGACAGGGATCAAAATGGACAGTTGTTCTTCTGTCTTGGTTGCAAGAGG
Source organism: uncultured Legionella sp. (assembly GCA_964494305.1). GTDB lineage: Bacteria > Pseudomonadota > Gammaproteobacteria > Legionellales > Legionellaceae. The sequence goes on from CAZBSX010000070.1 coordinate 1,725, forward strand.
AAACACGGCCCCAATATACCCTGTAAATTGAAATTGAGATTTATCATTTAAAATACCTACACCTGTTTTAGTAATCGCGACTAGGCTTTCCTTGGCATGATTTTGCCATTGTTTAATAAACGAAGGGGATGTGTAAGCAATATCTTGACTTTTAACCCATGCAAAATAAGCATCAGGCGTTAATACTAATGACCATGCCTTGTCATTTGTGATACTTAGAACATATAACGGGGTTCCAGCCCAAATAGCTGAGCTTTGTAAATTATCGAAAGGAAATCCTTGTCCAGCAATGCTTGCATGAAAAAAATCCGGAGCATCGTCGGGTAACTCACGGGCACTAGTATTGTTTATCGCTATTGCCCTGTTCTGTTGTTGAAAACCGTTCGTATCAATAGTATCTAGATTTATATTTTTCTGTATAGAATTAATCCATTCTATGTTTTTTTCCTGAAAATTTTCAGCATAGTGACGCTTGTCGAATGGCTTATTTTGATTATTAAACTCTTCAAGTATTGTCAATTCAAATTGTCTTATAAAAGGTAATACAGCAGCGACCATTTGTTCGCTCCAAGGTGAAAGTCCTTGGGGAGTGCTAGAAAAATAATGATTATAAAAATCTTTCAATTGTTGTTTTTGATATTCTGGTGCTAACATTGATGTAGAATAATCGGGCGCATTATTGGGTAGATAATCGCTGATTGTCTGACTATAATTAAGCGGATAATCATAAATTGGTACATCCATTGCCAACAGATCTAGATTCCAAATAAGGATACATAAGCAACTAATAACACGGATAAATTTGTTTTTATAAAAGCTAGAAGTCATGTGTTTTCTCCTAAGTTTCAGAGAGATTTAAAATTGAGCCCATTATATCATAAAAGACCCTTGTGTGTATGAATTTAAACCTAATTGCGCGTTTAATGTTATGTATAGCGTACTTTTATAAAATATGGATGGGATTGGGCTGGCAACTGGTATGACGTGCAAGACTATCAACATTTTGAAAAAAGAGCGAACGGTGGAAAGCGTAATCCATACGGGTATGAAAACAAATGAATATTATGCTGTAACAATAAAGCATACAATTCCGGTTTGCTGAGAATAAAATCAACACTCTCCGTTGTGATAGCCTGTATACTCATTTGCGAATTGGTGTGTGCTATTTCCGCATATCTTCAGTAGATTAGCTGCTACTCTTTTTATTATGCGTGACAAAATGCTTTAAGTAGTGGCGTTATAATCGTTCAAATATCGTCCGCGTATTAAACCCAAACAAACGTTCATGCATACGATACGCATACTCATCCGTCATATTCGCAATATAATCACTAATCACACGAAGCGCTCCGGACACATCGCCTGCCTCCTGAAACAATAAGCGATTTTTAGCATCTAATAAATTTTCTGGGTTCGAGCTAAAAGCTTCGAACAAACGTAATACGACCTTTTGACCGCCATATTCAAAGGTCCGTGCACCTTGTGAATCAATCACATATTGATACACACACGCTTTACAATAATCTAAAAAAACCTGAGCAGCAGGATGGAGCACCACATTGTATTGTAAAATGGGATGTTCAAATCCAGCATGAATTAAATCAATGTGTACAGCCGTAATAAAATAATTGACCAATTCCCCAATTGCCTCTTTGCGATCAGACAAGGACTGTGAAAATAAAGCATCCAGCAATTGTGACGGTTGAGTGGCCCAAGGCGTATCGTTTAAGATATCGCGCAAATCTTGCGTATCGAATTGATCACGGGCAATTAAGTGTAAATGGATTGCATCTTCCAAATCATGGACACCATACGCAATATCATCGGCAATATCCATAATCGAGCAATCAAATCCATGATACGCAGATGCCCCATGCTGCCGTGATGCAGGCTCAGTGCGCAATGATTGAAACATTAATTTATCTGCCACCCCAAATGGCTCTAATATCCAATCAACTTCTGACTGTTCCGTCGTAAAATAAGCTTTTGGGGGTAACCAATCATTAATCCGAATCGTCTTTTTAGCCGTCATATCTCGATCCGGCCAAGTTAATGCCATCACTTGAGTCCAAGACACTGGATATTTTAAAATGCCCAACAACGAACGACGAGTCAAATCTAATCCATACTGTCCATAACTAGTATCAACTTTCGTCAGCAATCGCAAGGTTTGAGCATTACCTTCAAAACCACCATGGTCACGCATCATATAATTCAATGCAACCTCGCCACCATGGCCAAACGGCGGGTGGCCTATATCATGCAATAAACAGATGACAGTAACCAGATCGTCATCGGGCAATAAGGCGGTATAGAGATTATTCAAATTATCTCTGCGTAAATTGCGGACGATACTGGTCCCGATAGAAGCCACTTCTAACGAATGGGTCAAACGAGTGCGATGAAAATCACCTTCATCCGTACCTAAAATTTGGGTTTTCCGCTGCAAACGACGAAACGCGGGACAATGAATCACCCGAGTTCTATCTCTCTCGTAAGGATTACGGTGGTCAAGATGACCTCGTTGATGAGTTTGGCCTGAACGACGATGAGTCCACATAAAAATAATATTTCTTGGTATTCTGCTTAAGTTTATTGCAAAAGTGCAGATAATAATAGTATTAGGGCAAATTTTATCTAAAGGTGATGACCATGGTAACCCTGAAACCAAAAAACTCTTACATCAAACCTCTACTCCAGATATCTGCAGTCTGTTTGTATACATTAAGTCTAGCTGCATGTATTGGAGATGGTACAAGCAATGATTTGTATTTTTGGGATAGCGCGCCCAGTGATTACAACGCTCAAATGTATCCAGAGAGCTACGATTCATCGTTCGACGATTATCGTACTCAACATGAATCTAGTCGAGTCGTTGTGCCTCAAAGCTACCATTTGGGCATCGCAAACACGCCTACTGCGTCTAAAGATGAAGACAAACAGTGGATTGATGGGCAAAATCCAAATGGCTACACCATCCAAATCGCACAAGATGCCAAACCAGCTCCTGTCGCAAACAAATTGCAAAAAGCCCCAAAAAATGAACGCAGCGCCGAAGTCAAATCTCAATCAGGTACCTATATCGGTGTGTACGGAACTTACCCAACCCGAGAAGCGGCTGAAGCAAAATTAAATAGCCTCCCCGCTGAAGTCAAAGACCAAGCACAGATCAAAAACTGGCATTCGGTGCAAACTGAGGTTAAATAACACCCTATGTCCGTTGTGTACCGACCGTTTTCATGATAAAATATTGACCTTTTTAAACAAGTAAAATACTCTACGAGTTTAGCCATTGTCGTCATTCACGAATCACCGCACCATCGACCGCGGTGCCCAATGATGTGCTTTTATGGGCCCCGTGGTCAAGCCACAGGGATTCGAGAGAATGGCTCAAACCGAGATACTTTTATCATGCTAAAAATAGCGCTAAGCCTCTTGATCTTTTTGCAGACTATGTCGACTTATGCGCTATCTGCCCATAACTTGCCCATGTCATTTTCAATCAAGCAGATCACCTGCACCGCAGGCAAACATTGCGTAGAGTTGACCGCAAATGGAAAAAAAATCGGATCATTGCAACCCAGTGATAATACCTCAAGCTTATTGTATTTTTTTGATGAACAAGACCAAAAACAAGTCTCCATCAAGCAATTAAACACCAATATCCACAGTGATCGTTGTAGTATGAAAGAATGTCTGATTTTTCGTGATTTTGGCATTTATGAAAAAAACCATTTGGTTGCCAAATTGGAGTTATCTCATGATGTGATGCTCTCGTCGTTTGACGGCATTAGGCTCTACACAAAAGATAGAAAATACCTATTAATCAGTGGCACACACACGCGAGTCTCTGGAACTACGAGTATTATTTATGATGGATTAGATTCAAGCCGCGAACTGGTACGCATCACCAGACCATGGTTTACTTATAGTCTCGATTCAGAAATTACTATTCTCGATCGCTCAAGCTTGCTGTTTACGCTTGATCCAAATATCTTTGCTGCAGCATTGGCCGTCTATTGCAATACCTCCCTGTTCTACGACAAAACCGAATCTAGAAAAATCATTACGCCAGAGGCCTTACAACAGTTGCGTAAGAAATTACAGGATTTGGTAGAAAGCCAAGGTTTGTTGGTTGATCTGCATACTCATATGAGTACTCAAGACATCAAAATGGCAGGTGCAAATTTATCTGAACGTTACCAACAAATCTATGGTGATTTTTGGGATAATGACAGCTTGTATAGTATAGAAGAAAAATTACAACAATTGATTGACCTTGGAGCAGATGTTATTGTGTCGCATGCACTAAGTCCTAAGGAAGAAAAAGCCTTGCTCCAATTTTTGATCAGCCAACTTTACATCAACCAACCAGAATGATCTTAAAAAAATTACGGCTAGGAATAGACCTACGATAAACTCAGAAAAAAGCATTGGCAAAGGCGTCTTGATAGTGTTACAATGTTTTTCCAGCTCAGTTAAGGTAAAAGAGAAATGTCAGAAAAAGTTCGTGGTACAGTTAAATGGTTTAATGAAAGCAAAGGTTTTGGTTTCATTGAGAGCAATGGCAAAGATTACTTTGTTCATTTCAGTGCAATTTTAGGCAGTGGTTTCAAAACTTTGTCTGAAGGCGCAGCAGTTATGTTCAAACCAGGCCAAGGTCAGAAAGGTCCTCAGGCTGAGGAAGTTGAAGTCGTTTAATCAACTTCGGTTGTTGTCTTTTATATATTCTACTCAGGCCCAGCCTGTATAGAATGCAAAAAACCCGGGCTTCTTTTGATTCCCGGGTTTTTTTATGATTAATCAGGATCTGTTGACATCCCGCTCGCTTTTGCGCTTGCACAGGTAACCTGCCCTGACCAACGATTCACATCAAAAAACTGCGCCAGAGAAGCATTTAACGCGTCTTGCATCGAATTATTCCAATATTGAGCAGATTGTTCTACCCAGTGCATCGGACATGCAAAGCCTTGCTGTGAAGAACTCTGATGATAATTCCGAGCTTGTTGCATCAATCTATTGTGTTGGCATACCAGCAGATGCTGCCAATTGTTGACGACTGCTTGCGATAACGCGTATTGACTCTCTGATATTTTCTGCCAATAGTCTAGTGCACTAGGAAACATATTGTCCGCCATTGATTGCAATATTAGCACCTGTAATGAACGCTGAGGCATGGTCCGCTAAAAAGGCCACTACTCGCGCTACTTCCTCGGGTTCGCCTAAGCGACCGACTGGAATTTGAGAAATAATTTGCTCACGTACATCTTCCCGCACTGCCATGACCATTTGCGTTTTAATATATCCAGGTGAGATGGTATTCACGGTGATATTTTTATTGGCAACTTCTTGCGCCAAAGATTTGGTGAATCCATGCATACCTGCTTTTGCCGCGGCATAATTCACTTGACCACGTTGCCCCTTTTGCGCATTGATCGAAGAAATATTAATAATACGCCCATATGCATTCTGCATCATAGAATCTAAAATGGGCTTGGTTAAGTAAAAAACGCTATTGAGATTCACACCGATCACTTGTTGCCAATCATCAAGTGCCATCTTATGACAGAGTTTATCCCGCGTAATTCCTGCATTATTTACTAAAATATCAATCTTTTGATAGCGTTGCAGCAATTCGCTGATAGCAGCTTGGCAAGCACTCGGATCAGAAATATCGACATAAATTTTATCAATATCAAAGCCAAGATTATTTTGCTCATCCTGCCACCGCGCCGCATCCGTATGATCGCCACTTTTTTGATACGTTGTCACAACCTTATTGCCTGCTGCAGCCAACGCTTGGCAAATCGCCGTACCAATCCCACCCATGCCGCCAGACACCAAGGCAACACGCTGTTGACTATTTTGCTC
>CAZBSX010000071.1:0-7494 GCA_964494305.1 uncultured Legionella sp.
ACGAGAAGCCCTGCGTGCAGCTGAGGAAGGCGGCCTAGATTTGGTTGAGATTTCACCAACTGCCAAGCCTCCAGTATGCCGAATTATGGATTATGGTAAGTTTCTCTTTGAACTGAGTAAAAAACAAGCCGAAGCAAAGAAAAAGCAGAAGCAAATTCAGGTCAAAGAATTAAAATTCCGTCCTACGACGGAAGATGGGGATTATCAGGTCAAGCTACGCAACCTGTTACGATTCCTAAAACATGGCGACAAAGTCAAAATCACGTTGCGTTTTCGTGGACGTGAAGTGGCTCACCAAGAACTGGGTATGAAAATTCTTGAACGTGTGCAAATAGATACTGCGGAATTTGCAGTCATCGAGCAACATGCGAAACGAGAAGGACGACAGCTCTTGATGGTATTGGCGCCCAAAAAGAAACAACCTTAATGACAAATTACATTGATATGTTTGTCTTAAATGCGGAGTTATTGTTATGCCTAAGTTAAAATCTCACAGAGGCGCCTGTAAGCGCTTCCGTAAAACAGCTAGTGGTGCGATCAAACGCCGAGGCGCTTATCGAAATCACATCCTGACGAAAAAATCTACTAAACAAAAGCGACACTTACGAGTGTCTTCCGGTCGATTAAAACTTTGTGACGCACGCTTAGCTAAGCGTATGCTGCAAGGTAGTTAAGGAGAGTGAATAATGCCAAGAGTTAAGCGTGGTGTGACGGCAAAAGCACGTCATAAAAAAGTATTAAAGCAAGCCAAAGGTTATTATGGTGCCCGTTCGCGGACCTACCGTATGGCCAAACAAGCGGTCATCAAATCGGGACAGTATGCTTACCGAGATCGTAGACAGAAAAAACGTCAGTTCCGAGCGCTATGGATTGTGCGAATCAACGCAGAAGCAAGAGTGTGTGGTGTAACATATAGCTTATTGATCAACGGCTTAAAGAAAGCAGGTATTGAACTTGATCGAAAAGTATTAGCCGATATGGCCGTGCATGACAAACTTGCCTTTGCAGCTGTTGCAGAACAAGCCAAGGCAGCATTGGTTTAATGCGCTGTGAAACATGACATTGAGCGTTTACAAAACAATGCCTTTTCAGCAATTGAGGCAGTCAATGATTTGACTGCCCTTCAAGCCATTCGAGTTGATTTTCTTGGTAAGAAAGGGCGTTTGACTGAGATTTTGAAACAAGTTGTACATTTATCCATCGAAGAAAAGCCGCTTATTGGTCAAATAGTGAACCAAGTAAAGCGTGAAATCAATGACAAAATTGAAGCAAAATTGTTACAATTAAAAGAAGACGCATTAACAACCAAACTTCAAGCAGAAAAAATTGATGTGACCTTAGCGGGTCGCGCACAAGAATCAGGTTCGTTACATCCTATTTCACAAATCAAACATCGGATCAATGATTATTTCAGTCGTTTGGGTTTTGATATTGTGGATGGCCCCGAAATAGAAACCGATTTCTATAATTTTGAAGCACTCAATATCCCCTCTCACCATCCCGCACGTGCTATGCACGATACATTTTATTTTGAGGATGGTACGTTATTACGAACCCATACGTCTTCGGTTCAAATTCGAATCATGGAACAACGTCGTCCGCCGCTGCGATTGATCGCATCAGGACACGTCTATCGCTATGAGTCCGATATGACGCATACGCCGATGTTTCACCAAGTTGAAGGATTATTGATAGACCAAAGTGCAACCTTAGCTGGCCTAAAAAATGTATTAAAACAATTTTTTTCCACATTATTTGAGCGAGATTTGGACTTTCGTTTTCGCCCCTCTTATTTTCCATTCACGGAGCCCTCAGCTGAAATGGACATCGAATGCACACAATGCGCCGGCAAAGGATGTCGAGCCTGTAAATTCACGGGCTGGATCGAGGTTGGCGGTTGTGGCATGGTCCATCCGAACGTTCTAAACGCTGTGAATATTTCACCTGACGACTATCAAGGCTGGGCTTTCGGAATGGGCATCGACCGAATTGCGATGCTGTATTACGCCATCGACGATTTACGTCTCATGTTTGAAAATGACGTGAATTTTTTAAAACAGTTTTGAAAACGGCTACGAGGAAAACATGAAAATCAGTGAATCATGGCTGCGTGAATGGGTCAATCCTCCGTTAACAACGGCCGCATTGTCCTCTCAATTAACTATGGCTGGCCTCGAAGTTGAGACTGTAACGCCTGTTGCTGGCATGTTTACTCATGTGATTGTAGCCAAAGTCACCCAAACCAAACCTCATCCTCAGGCCGATCGACTGACTGTCTGTGACGTGGACGCAGGCTCCGGTACGGTTTTACAAATCGTTTGTGGTGCTGCCAATGTACGTGCTGGTTTAAAAGTTGCATTAGCCATGATTGGTGCTCATTTGCCCGGTGATTTCGTGATCAAAGAAACCAAATTACGCGGCGAGCTCTCACAAGGCATGTTATGTTCAGCCAGTGAATTAGGCTTAGCAGAACAATCAGAAGGTATTTTAGAATTAGCAGATGACGCCCCTATTGGGATCAACTTCCGCGAATACCTCGCTTTAGACGATCATGTGTTTGATCTGGATTTAACGCCAAATCGCGCGGATTGCTTGAGTGTGTTGGGGGTAGCGAGGGACCTCGGCGCATTGAATAACCTCCCGGTAAAACCGATCGCATCTGACCGCATAGCCGTAAATTCTGATCAGCAGTTGCAGATTCACTTACATGAACCTCAAGCCTGTCCGAAATATGCAGGACGCGTCATCACGGGTATCAATTCTGAAGCGTCAACGCCGTTATGGATGAAAGAGCGCTTGCGACGTGCTGATCTACGCGCCACACATCCTGTGGTTGATGTTTTAAACTATGTCATGTTGGAATTGGGGCAGCCCATGCACGCATTTGACCTAAATCGCATTACCGGAAATATTCACGTCAGAAAAGCGAACGCTGACGAAATGTTGCAACTGCTTGGCGGACAAACGGTCACCTTAACGAACAACGTGTTAGTCATTGCCGACGATAAAAACGCCCTGGCCATGGCTGGCATCATGGGTGGTGACCATAGTGCCGTACACAATGAGACCCAAGCGATCTGGCTAGAGTCTGCTTATTTTAATCCATTGGCCATTGCAGGTATTGCACGCCAATTTGGATTGAGTTCAGATGCATCGCATCGCTATGAACGCGGCGTCGATCCCGAATTAGGGGTCCCAGCACTTGAACGCGCCGCGGCGTTATTACACAGCATCGTTGGCGGTACCGTGGGGCCGATTGTGGAAACGATCGATTCAGCCTATTTTCCTGCACCCAAAACGATTGCGTTTGATCCACGCCAAGTCATGCGTTTAACCGGCATGCCTGTTCCAGAAGCGCAGATGCTCACCATATTCACTCATTTGGGACTGCAAGTCGCAGCACAAAACATCCCGTGGCAAGTACACGTACCTTCGTATCGCTTTGATTTACAAGCAGGCGTTGACCTCGTAGAAGAAGTCATCCGTATTGTGGGGTATGACAATATCCCCATGCAATCCGAAACCATGACCATGCAAGCAGGAACTATTGATCCCTTAGAACAAATCACCACTGCTATCACTCAATTTTTAGCACACCGCGGCTACCAAGAAACCATATCGTATAGTTTCGTAGATCCTCAATTACAACAACCCATGTACCCCGATCTCTCTAGTAAAATGTTGTTGAATCCTATTTCGGCTGAGCTTTCTGCAATGCGCGTAGGGTTGTGGCCAGGACTGATAGCCGCGATGCTGCATAATATTCATCGTCAACACGCTGCATTAAAACTATGTGAAACCGGTAAAATATTTTTATTGAATGAAGGTCAAGTCGAAGAAAAATTGGCTTGCGCCGGATTAATCGTTGGGACCCATGGCCAATACAATTGGACGGAAGTCGATAGCACTTATGATTTTTATGATATGAAGGGTGACCTCGAAGCATTGTTTGCAACATTACAACGAAAAGATATTCGCTTTATTCCTGACGAGCATACTGCCTTACACCCAGGAAAAACTGCAAAAATTCTATGCGACGGTCAAGATATCGGTTGGATAGGCGCGTTGCATCCCCGCCTAGTGGACAACTTGGATCTAGATGCCGAAGTCATTGTATTTGAATTCATGGTATCCGCTTTTATCCAGCAACCCAGCATTGTCTATCAATCCATCTCTAAATATCCTCAAATCAGACGAGATTTATCGCTCTTATTAGACGAACACGTTCATGCTACTGAGTTAGAATCAGTGATTCGCAGTGTCCTCGATCCCAAAACATTGAAAGCATTTTATATTTTTGACGTTTATACGGGCGGCGGCTTAGCAGCAGAACATAAAAAAAGTGTGGCCCTAGGCCTCGTTCTACAAAGTGATGAGCGCACATTAATTGATGCAGAAATTCATGCTATGATCTCTGCTGTTGTCACCGCGTTAGAAACTCAAGTTGGGGCCGTTTTGCGAGCAACAGACTCTGTTGACATTGCGAGCGATGCGAAGCAACCCAGCGATTCAGAGTGAAATGACAATTCAGATGATTCTATTCAACGCGTGAACAGATGAAGACCAGAAAAAGGAATGATTGGTGGGCGCACTCAGTAAATTATTAATGGCCGAGTCGTTATGCGATACCCTCGGTTTGTCCAAAGCAGAATCGAAAGATTTGGTAGAAGAGTTTTTTGAGGAAATCAAAGCCATTCTTGCCTCCGGGCAACATTTAAAATTATCTGGTTTTGGCAATTTCAAATTACGCGATAAAGCAGAACGCCCAGGACGCAACCCCAATACGGGTAAATCCGCCACCATTGCAGCTCGCCGCGTCGTAACTTTTAAAGCTGGGCTGACGTTTAAGAAAAAATTTTCTGAGTCTGAGGAGTCAGTAAAATATTGATACGGGATGTGGGCACACGCACGTATGCGCATTGAGTTCAGGGGTTTTTTGTCGCGTACTTTACCACGTACGAAGATTTTTTTTATGTATAGGCTTGTGATCTGGTCTGGTTTTGGTTAGAATCGCCGGTCATAGATTAATCTAGGTGGTTTGGAGTTGAGTAATGAAAACATTTAGTGCCAAAGCACACGAAGTCAAACGTGACTGGTATATTATTGATGCCAGCAATAAGACGTTAGGCCGGTTGGCAGCAAAGATTGCGCATCGCTTGCGTGGGAAGCATAAACCAGAATACACATCTCACGTTGATACAGGTGATTATATTGTTGTCACCAATGTTGAAGCAATAAAAGTCACTGGACGCAAATTTAAGGACAAAATTTATTACAGCCATACCGGCTTTCCGGGTGGTATCAAAGAAATTTCGTTCGAAAAATTACAAGCAAAGCATCCGGAACGTATCCTTGAACGCGCAGTAAAGGGCATGCTTCCTAAAAATTCATTAGGTCGAGATATGTATCGCAAGCTTAAAATTTATGTTGGTAGCGAGCATCCTCACGCAGCGCAGCAACCTAAGCAACTTGAGATTGAGGACTAAGAATGAGCGCGCAAAAAAAGCAAACTAAACAGTATTATGGTACAGGCCGCAGAAAAAGTTCATCTGCGCGCGTGTTTTTACGTCCAGGCAAAGGCAATATCGTGATCAATCGACGCGAAGTGTCTGAATACTTTGGCCGTGAAACTTCGTGCATGATTATTCGCCAGCCATTAGAAGCTGTCGACGCGTTAAGCACATTTGATATCTACGCGACCGTTATCGGCGGTGGTATTTCTGGACAAGCAGGTGCAGTACGTTTAGGAATTGCTAGAGCATTAGTTGCCTATGATGAAGAAGGCATGGTAGAAGGCGCTGAACCCGCTGAAGATTCTTTTCGTAAGAAATTACGTGCACGTGGCTTATTAACTCGCGATTCACGCCGAGTTGAACGGAAAAAAGTGGGTCTACATAAAGCACGTAGAGCAACCCAATACTCAAAACGTTAATATTTGTTTTGTTCTTTTATCCAGGAAACTGTTATATATTATCCCCTCTATGAGGGGATTTTTTTGTCATGTGAGGAATCACCATGTCGAATGCGGACCTTCCTTCTTCTCCTAAACATGGCGAACAGCCTGCTGAAAAAGACACGATTGACCAAGAGCGTCGTCGTTTGCTCAATACCAGCATCCGCGTGATGAGCTGCATAGGCGCAGCTTGTGCTATGGTGCCATTCCTCGCTTCATTAAAACCAAATCAACACATTCTCGCAGCCAATGGACCTGTCGATATCGATGTAAGTCATTTACAGCCAGGGCAACAAATGACGATTCAGTGGCGCGGCAAACCAATTTGCATTTTACGGCGAACCCAGACCATGCTCGCTCAATTAAGTGCAAATAATCCGGAATTACGTGATCCACATTCTTTAGTCCCGCAACAACCCACTTTTGCTCAAAATGATTGGCGGTCCCTCCATCCAGAATATTTGGTTTTGATTGGGGTCTGTACTCATTTGGGATGTATTCCGGAGTATCGTGCGCATGATCCGCTGTTTACAGCAGACGCAGGTGGTTTCTATTGTCCTTGTCATGGTTCACGTTTTGATTTGTCAGGAAGAGTATATCGTCAGGTTCCCGCACCGATTAATTTAGAAGTCCCAGTGTATCGATTTATCAATGAGCACACGATTCGACTCGGAGAAAGTGAATGAGCACACAATCCAAATGGCGTACCTGGTGGACGAGTCGCTTGCCTATTATTGCGGTTTGGCAAAATTATTTCGTTGGTTTTTATGTGGCCAGAAATTTAAACGTCTATTACTGCTTCGGTGCCTTGGCTTTATTCGTGCTGGGCAATCAATTTCTCACGGGATTATGGCTCAGTTTCTTTTATACCCCAACAGTACAAACCGCTTTTCAATCCATTGAAGGCATCATGCGGGATGTGAATTATGGCTGGTTGATCCGTTATATGCATTCAACGGGTGCGTCCGCTTTTTATTTGGTGATTTATTTGCACATTTTTCGCGGATTATTATATGGCTCATATCAAAAACCACGAGAATTGGTCTGGCTACTCGGGATGGTGCTATTTGTACTCCTTCTCATGGAAGGATTTTGTGGTTATCTTTTACCCTGGGGGCAAATCTCGTATTGGGGGGCACAGGTCATTACATCGCTGTTTAGCGCTATTCCTTACATCGGAGATAATTTGGTCACCTGGGTTCGAGGTGATTTTATGATTGGCCAAAACACCTTACAACGGTTCTATGCGCTACACATCATCGCTATGCCCGTATTGTTAATAATCTTTTCATTTTTACACGTCGTGGCTCTTCACCAGGTAGGATCGTCTAACCCAGATGGCATTGAGATCACAGCTGCATCGGATCGCATTCCGTTTTATCCTTATGTTGTGATGAAAGATATATTCGCCATTCTGGTTTTTTTAGTCATATTTTTTACGATTGTATTTTTCTTCCCGACCATGGGCGGCTATTTCTTGGAACCTGCCAATGCCGAGCCAGCAAATGCGTTAGTCACACCATCACAGATCACCCCGCTAT
>CAZBSX010000072.1:0-7493 GCA_964494305.1 uncultured Legionella sp.
AATCCTGCCCCCGCAACCACTTTTTTAGAACCCCATTTATGGGGTTTTTTATTAGGTTAATTTAGTTATGATTCAAACTGAAATTGAACAAGCAATTCGACCTTGTGTTGAAAGCCTAGGCTATGAGTTTTGGGGTTGTCAGTATTTGATTCAAGGGAGGCGTTCGTTATTACGCGTGTTTATTGATCAGACCTCGGGTATTGGGATTGAAGATTGTGAAAAAGTCAGTCGCCAAATCTCAGCCGTATTAGATGTTGAAGATCCTATTTCAGGCAACTACAGCCTGGAAGTTTCTTCTCCAGGGATTCCGAGATCTTTATTTTATAGTGAGCAATATCCGCGTTATATCGGGGAAATAGTCGAAATTAAATTATCTAGGCCTATTGCTAACCAACGTAAATTTATTGGCAAAATTATTGCAGCGGATGAGCAGGAGTTGGTTCTTGATCTGGAAGAGGGACAAGGGCAACAGCGTTTTTCTTTTACTACGATTGCGAAAGCACATTTGACATCTAAGTGAGGCGAATGATGAGCAAAGAATTACTATTGGTTGCTGAAGCACTTTCTAATGAAAAGGGTGTAAGCAAAGAAGTTGTTTTAAGTGCGATTCAATCGGCACTTGAGTCAGCAACCCGCAAATTGATTGGTGCTGAATTTGGAATTGAAGTGACTATGGACCCGCGCCTAGGTGATTATAGCACTCTTCGATATTGGGATGTTGTGGCTGATGAGGACGTCGAATTTCCAGACCGACAATTAACGGTTGCGCAAGCACAAAAACAGAAACCTGGTGCTGAAATAGGCGATCGCATTGAAGAGCCAATGGCTTCGATTGAGTTTGGTCGGATTGCCGCACAAACTGCGCGCCACGTTATTTTCCAGAAAATTCGCGAAGCCGAGCGACGCATGATGGTCGATCAATTTAAATCTAAAATTGGTCAATTAGTTTATGGCACAGTGAAAAAAGTGACGCGAGACAATATTATTATTGATTTGGGTGGTAAAGCAGAAGCTTTTTTGGCGCGCAATGAAATGTTACCCCAAGAAATGTTTCGTCCGAATGATCGGGTTCGTGGTTATTTATATGATATTTTAGAACATGCTCGTGGTCCACAATTGTTGATTAGCCGAGTCCGCAAAGAGATGCTGATTGAATTATTCCGTATTGAAGTGCCGGAAATTGGTGAAAATATTATTCAAATCAAAGCCGCAGCGCGCGAGCCAGGCAGTCGTGCAAAGATTGCAGTGAAGACGAACGACGGGCGAATTGATCCGATTGGCGCCTGCGTCGGAATGCGTGGTGCACGTGTGCAAGCAGTGTCCAGTGAGTTAGGCGGCGAGCGTGTGGACATTATTTTATGGGATGATAATCCGGCTCAATTGGTTATCAATGCAATGGCGCCAGCAGATATTTCTTCGATTGTGGTTGATGAAGACGCTCATGTGATGGACTTAGCGGTTCACAAAGATCAATTATCTCAAGCCATCGGCCGTAATGGACAAAATGTGCGGTTGGCAAGTCAACTCACTGGTTGGACTTTGAATGTGATGACGATAGAAGCATTTGAAGGTAAGACCCAAGAAGAATCTAATAAGACAATTACATTGTTTGTGGATTCGCTTGAAATTGATGAAGAAATTGCTGGGTTACTGTTATCCAATGGATTTTCTTCTTTGGAAGAAGTTGCCTATGTGCCGAAAGATGAATTATTGGCAATCGACGGGTTTGATGACGAAATTGTCGAAGAGTTACGCAGTAGAGCCAATGATATTCTCTTGGCCCAAGCCTTGACTGCAAACGAGCACACAGGACATCAAAATCTTGATTTGATTACGATGCAAGGTATGACCCCAGAATTAGTTGAACATTTGAAGACTATCGGTGTGACTAATATGGATGAATTGGCTGAACAATCGATCGATGAATTACTGGCGCTGCCGTTTATGACGGAAGAACAAGCAGGTAAGCTCATTATGAAAGCGCGGGAACGATGGTTTGCAGAAGATGAGTCACAATAACGCAATAGACCTCTATCAAGCAGTATTAAATAGTTAGGGTTGTGGCCAAAAGGGGATTGAATTATGGCGGATGTAACGGTGAAGCAATTGGCTCAAGCAGTGGGGATTCCTGTTGAGCATTTATTGACCAAGTTGCAAAAAGCTGGCTTAACGATTACAGATGAGAATTATCTTGTTAATGAACAAGAGAAAATGACGTTATTGGCTCATCTGAAAAGCGGCGGCTCAAAAGAACCTCTTGCTGTGCAGGAGAAAATTGCTTTTCGTCGCAAATCGGTGTCTCAAGTATCCACACAGGATACGAATAGTGGTAAGACAATCAATATTGAAGTACGCAAAAAACGTGTGTTTCTCAAACGCCCTGTTGAAACAGTGGTTGCAGACCCTGAAGAGCCACAAGTTGACATTGAAGATGCACCGTCTGAATCGAGCGTGGATGAGGAAAACTCTGCCGCAATTACAACTGAAGAATCGTCTGCATCTGAGACTGAAACAAATGATACGGTCGATACCTCAGAACCCATTTTGGTTGAATTGACCGAAGAGGCCGTTATCGTTCCTGTTGCTGAAGAAGTGAAGCCGAAAGAAGAAGCGAAATCAGAACGACACGCTAAAAAGAAAGCAGTACCAGGTCGGGAAGAGAGTGAAGTCCCGAAATCTGATCTGAAACGCAGTGGTTTGAAGCAGCGTAAAACCAAACAAAATCTATTTTTACAAGAAGATCCAGATGGCGAACAAGGTGCTTACTCGAAGCGACATAAGTCTAAAAAACGTAGACTGAATGAAAAATCGGATAAATACCGTGAAGCTGAAGAGTCGTTGACCCATGGATTTGCAATGCCTACGGCGCCTGCAGTTCATGACGTATTTATTCCTGAAACGATTACAGTCGCTGATTTGGCTAAACGCATGTCGGTAAAAGCCGCTGAAGTGATCAAAGTGATGATTGGTTTGGGTGCTATGGCAACCATCAATCAAGTGATTGACCAAGAAACAGCGATTATTGTGGTTGAAGAAATGGGGCATAAAGCGAAACCTTTACAAGAAAATGCGCTTGAAACTAACTTAGATGATGTGATGACCAAAGGCAGCGAAGCTCAGCCGCGTGCACCTGTAGTGACGATTATGGGTCACGTTGACCATGGTAAAACGTCATTATTAGATTATATTCGTACTACGAAAGTGGCAGCTGGAGAAGCGGGTGGCATCACTCAGCACATCGGTGCATACCATGTGAGTACATCGAAAGGCGATATTACCTTTTTAGATACGCCTGGACACGCCGCGTTTACTGCTATGCGAGCTCGTGGCGCGCAAGCAACCGATATCGTTGTACTGATTGTAGCAGTGGATGATGGTGTCAAACCTCAAACGCTGGAAGCGATTCAACATGCCAAAGCTGCTAAAGTTCCTGTCGTAGTTGCCATTAATAAAATGGATAAACCTGGCGCAGATTCGGATCGCGTGATGACCGAATTATCTAACTACGAACTGATTCCTGAAGCCTGGGGTGGCGAGACAATGTTTGTACCCATTTCTGCCAAATCTGGATTAGGTATTGATCAATTACTAGATGCTATTTTATTACAAGCTGAAGTTTTAGAATTAAAAGCGCCTAAAGATGGTGCCGCCAAAGGTGTGGTGATTGAATCTCGCTTGGATAAAGGCCGGGGCCCAGTTGCGACGATTTTGGTCCAATCGGGTACTTTGCATAAAGGCGATATTATTTTAGCCGGATTCCAATATGGCCGTGTGCGTGCGTTGGTTGATGATGCAGGGCATCTGGTCGATAGTGCTGGCCCATCTATGCCGGTTGAGATTCTGGGTTTATCTGCGATTCCGCATGCGGGTGATGAAGCAGTCGTGGTTTCTGATGAAAAAAGAGCACGAGAAGTGGCTTTGTTCCGCCAAGGAAAGTTCCGCGATGTGAAATTGGCCAGACGCCAAAAAACTTCGATTGAAGGGATTTTTGAGCATATGGCAGCCCAAGAAGTCAAAGTATTGAATGTTGTTTTGAAAGCCGATATGCAAGGCTCGGTGGAAGCGATTGCAGATGCACTGGTCAAACTGTCGAATGATGAAGTCAAAGTGATGGTGATTGCCAATGGGGTCGGTGGTATTACTGAATCGGATGTTCATTTGGCTATGGCATCCAATGCGCTCTTGATTGGGTTTAATGTCCGCGCAGATACCAGTGCCAAACGCTTAGCAGAAACCGAATCTGTGGCGATTCATTATTATAGTGTGATTTATGATATCGTCGATGAAGTCAAACGCGCTTTATCGGGGATGTTAGCGCCGCAATTTAAAGAAGAAATTGTGGGGATTGCGGAAGTTCGTGATGTATTCCGTTCGCCCAAATTGGGCGCCATTGCAGGTTGTATGGTGATGGAAGGCGTGATTAAACGTAATAATCCGATTCGCGTGCTTCGCGACAATGTGGTGATTTATGAGGGTACTCTCGAATCGTTACGTCGCTTTAAAGATGATGCCTCTGAAGTGCGTCAAGGACTAGAATGTGGCATCGGGGTTAAAAATTATAATGATGTCAAAGTCGGCGATTTGATTGAAGTTTTTGAGACCATTGAATTGAAACGAGAGATCTGATCTATGCCTCATGATTTTAAGCGCACGGATCGGATTGCCCAACTCATGCAACGACAATTGGCGCAATTGATTCAACAAGAAATCAAAGATCCGCGGTTACCTGGATTGATCACCGTGTCTGCTGCGGATGTTAGTAAAGATTTGGCGCATGCTAAAATTTATTTTACGGTTTTTAATGGGGATCCAGTGGTGGCAGCAAGCATTCTCAATACGGCTGCCAGTTATTTGCGTTCCTTATTAGCGAAGTCGTCGACTTTGCGTACGGTGCCGCAATTGCATTTCATTCACGATAAATCGATAGAATATGGCGCTCGTTTAAGTCGTTTGATTGATGAAGTCAATGCGAGTAGCAAAGATGAAGAAGACCCAGAAGTTTGATATTGACGGTATTTTACTCCTTGATAAACCTCCCCTGCTTTCTTCAAACGGTGTCTTGAAGCAAGCCCAACATCTCTATCATGCAAAAAAAGCCGGTCATATGGGATGTCTTGATCCGTTAGCGACGGGCATGTTGCCTGTTTGTTTTGGCGAGGCCACCAAATTTGCGCAATATGGGTTAGACGCTGATAAATGCTACGCGGTGACTGCGTGTTTTGGAATCACGACGAATACTGGCGACGCAGAGGGGGAAATCCTAACGCGTGTGCAAGAAACTATTTCCCGCGAAGCGGTCGTACAAGCTATGCCTACTTTAGTGGGTGATTTGGCGCAAACGCCTCCGATGTTTTCTGCCTTAAAATACCAAGGAAAAAAACTGTATGAGTTGGCACGTACTGGGATAGTTGTTCCCCGCGAAGCGCGTGCGATTACCATTCATGAGTTTACACTGACTGATTTCGAATATCCTTATGCACAATTTACGGTGCATTGCTCTAAAGGGACGTACATCCGTACGTTAATTGAGGATCTGGGTGCTTTGTTGCGTGTGGGAGCGCATGTGAGTCAATTACGCCGTTTGTTTACAGCTGGGTTTGAGCAAGAACGGATGTTCAGTCTAGAAGAACTACGCGCTATGCCTACTAACGAATTAGCCCATTGTTTGTTGCCAGTAGATACATTACTGGCACATGTCCCGATTGTGATTGTATCTGCGCCCGATTTACATAAATTATATCAAGGCCAGAAACTTGATTTGGCGCGACACCCTGCGAGTGATTGTTTGCGTTTGTATGATGAGCACCAGGTATTCCATGGGATTGGAGAATGGGATGATGCTGGGTTATTCAAAGCCAAACGTATGCTGGCATCGATGTTATGACGACTATCAATATTGTAGGTGCTGGTGCAGTAGGACAAACCTTAGGTCATTTGTGGGTCAAGCAGCACGCAGCGACTATTCAAGCTGTGGTCAATGCAAGTCTGGCCAGTGCAGAACGCGCGATTCAATTTATTGGGCAAGGCCAAATCTATCCATCCGTGTTTGATTTGCCGTCCGCGGATGTGACTTTATTGACTGTCCCTGATCGCTTGATTGCTCCAGTTGCGGTGGACTTAGCACGTAACCCTAACCTCCAACCCGGTGCAATTGTTCTGCATTGTAGCGGCGCGCTCAATTCCGAGTGTTTGGCTGTCTTGCGTGAGCGGCACTGTGTGGTTGCCTCATTACATCCGATGTTAAGTTTCAAACAGCCACAATTTGCAGTCAGTCAATTTGTGAATACGCCATGTGCATTAGAAGGAGACCCGGCGGCTCTCATGCCGTTGACAGGCCTATTTCAAGCGATAGGGGGTTCTGTTTACTGTATCGCTCCGGAACAAAAAGCGCTGTACCATGCAGCAGCAGTATTGGTGGGGAATTATCCTGTAGTCCTAGCGCAGCATGCGCATGCTTGTTTGCGGACAGCGGGATTACCGGAACCACAGATCAAAGCGATCATCGAAGGTTTGCTGCACAGTGTTGTGGACAATATATGTCAAGTCAGTGAACCAAAATTAGCGTTGACTGGTCCGATTCAACGGGGTGATGCCAGTAGTTTAATCCAACATTTGGAGGCTCTGGCTGATTCGGACGTCGATAGTTTGTATCGAATTTTAGCCAAAGAAACGTTGGCGTTGACGGCACATGACGATGAGTTGCGGGAAGAGATTGAGCGTATTGTGAGATGAAGAAAACTATCTCTGCACTTACCTAGCCCACCTACGGCCCTCGACGTGTTCGTGGGGGCCAGCAGGTGGGCTAAATACCTGGGCAGCCACAGATATTTAGTAGTAAAATAAATCTATTTGTATATTTTTAGTACAATATATGATATAATGATCTTCGACATGATTCATTCATAGGGAGATTACTATGCGCCATCAGACTGAAACGAACCAAGAACACATCCTGGCAGACAAACTGCGCTTAAAAAAAGCGTATAACAGTAAAGTACGCGCATCTCATGCTCAGTCTCGTTCTGCTCCAGTGGTTAACCCAATCATTGCCCAATCGATCATGGTCAGTCCAAAACTTGCAACGATTCCCCATACACCTGTCGCTCAAGTGAAATCTATCATTCGAACAGAGAAGGTTGCTAGTGACACATTGCATCACCTGCATACCGATTCCAATGGCGCAAAACGCGCATGGAATGGCCATACGAAAACTATATACAGTTATGCGAAACATTACGAAATAGTCAGCAAAAAAACCTACTTAGATGTTAACAAAACCATGCTGCAACCTCATATGGACACTCTGCGAAAAGTAGTGGATACGCTCAATGTGTTAGCGTTGAAACATAGCGATTATCAGATGGTCGCTCAAAAGATGAGTGATTTAAGAACGACACTCACCACACGTTTGCAAGTGCTCGATGAGCATAGCCAAAACGAAGTAAGCCATGAGATCATGCTTGACGTACTAAGACACTGTCAACACGATATCG
>CAZBSX010000073.1:0-7437 GCA_964494305.1 uncultured Legionella sp.
TTTTTCGTGTCGCCAATCGGACTGGTATGGGGCCAGGTAAAACTCCGCTGGCTGTAGAAAAGGCATTGGAAAAAAAAATTGACTCTGCGTTTCTACTGAATGCACATCATTGGTTGGTGTTGCATGGACGGTATGTCTGTGTTGCAAAAAAACCGCATTGCCCGACTTGTGTTATTCGTGATTTATGTGAGTATGCTGCGAAGACTCAATGATAGTCCTTAGGATCCAACGATTGAGTGGGGAGTAAGCATCGTAGGTTGGGCCTTGGCCCAACAAGGGATTGGTTACTTAAGATTTTTGGGCATCAGATTTGGTTTTACGTTTCCAGCCATGAATGGTTTTTTGTTGAGAGACAGTCAAGGTTAATTCGTTGGGAGGAACATTGGTTCGAATGGTGCTCCCGGCCCCGATGGTGGCATTTTTTCCAATAGTAACTGGGGCGATGAGTTGCGTATCTGAGCCAATGTGAACGCCATCTTCAATAATTGTTTGGTGTTTGTTGGCGCCGTCATAATTACAGGTAATAGTCCCAGCGCCAATATTGACCTGGCTCCCTAAAGTAACATCGCCCAAATAACTTAAATGGCTGGCTTTGCTGTGTTCGCCAAAAATGGCTTTTTTTGCTTCTACAAAATTGCCAATTTTACAATGTGCAGCCAATTGCGTGCCGGGTCGAATGCGCGCGAAAGGTCCAATCTGACAATCATCGCCAATCACACAGTCTTCTAAAACACTCATACTTAAAATTCGGCATCCCGCACCAATGACGACGTTTGATAAGACACAATTGGGTTCAATCGTTGATCCAGCACCGATGCGGACCTCGCCATGAAAGACCGTATTAACGTCAATAAACACGTCTTGCTCGCAGTGCAAATTGCCCCGAATATCAATACGGCTGGCGTCTGCAATGCCTACACCTGACATCAATAATCGGTGAGCAACTCGTTGTTGCCAAATGCGTTCAACGTGTTGAAGTTGAAGTCGATTGTTCACGCCTAATATATCTTGATAATGAATCACATCAAGGGAAAGAATGGGTTTTTGTTCCGTGGTTGCGAGCGCAATGATATCGGTAAAATAATATTCTCCCTGCGCATTTTGTGGCGTTATCTTGGGTAGCCAATGATTTAAATTAGCTGCTGATGTACAGCAAATTCCCGAATAAACTTCTTGGATGGCACGTTGGTGCTCGGTGGCATCTTTTTCCTCAATAATCGCTGTGATCGTATGTTGAGTATCGCGGATAATACGGCCCAAACCCTGAGGATCGGGGACAGATGCGACTAATAATGCTAAAGCCTGGGCTTGTTCAGGTTGACAGAGGGCAGTAAGCGAGGCCAATGTTGCACTGCACAATAATGGCACGTCGCCATACAACACTAAGACTTGCGCATCGCCTGGAATATGAGGTAAGGCTTGCAAAACTGCGTGCCCTGTCCCCAATTGTTGGGTTTGTGTGATCCAATGGACGTTTAAATGGGCACACCCTGCCTTCACTTGGTCAGCGGCATGACCAATGATGACATGAATTGCCTCCGGATGGAGTGCTTGCGCGGTTTCTACCACGTGCTCAAGCATAGATTGCCCTGCAATCTTATGCATGACCTTGGGCAAGGTAGAGTGCATGCGTTGGCCTTGGCCCGCAGCGAGGATAACAATATGAAGTGCCATGATCGTTCGTGTCAATGATAATTGTCAAAGATAGCATTGATTGCTTAAATCGTATAGAAAAAAATAAAACGCTGGTGTAACCAAGATTCAGGCAGGGTTATTATTGATTAATTTTTATACTTATGGTATAATTATATATCTAAAATACCGAGGTGTTTTATGAACCGCCCTGATGAAAACGACTCTTTTTTAAGCATAGATACAGATATAGAGAGTGTAGATAGTGATTATACGGATAATTCATCGCCACTCAGCGACGAATACTCTACACCTAGGTTATCCGATGAAGCCAGTCCGTTTAGCCCACGATCACCTATTTTTGATGGTCACTGTTTCTTTAGGGTTAATGGTGCCAGAGTCAATGTTGATACGCCTGACCAAGATTGTCATGCATGTCAAGATGGGGATGCTGAATTTGTAGCAAAGCGACACAGTTCTGCTGTTACATTACGTCGATTGAGTACGCGCTATCTTTTCGGTGGTATTGGAATCGTCTCGTTGACTGCGTATTTGGCCTTTTCACTGAGTGTGGCCATTCCACCGATTGGTATCGCGATATTAATGGCGGTTGGTGCCGCAATGATAGGCTATGCTTTTTATTTGGAGCACGGTCGTGCAGCTGTCATTCTCCAGAAATCGTATAGCGAAGATGTAGAGCCAGTTGAGGCTAGAATTGAATCCTACTGGGACAGATTCTGTCGAATCTGATAAAGCACGCAAAGAGCTCACCGCGCCATTCTGAACGTCAATAGGCTCAGGATGGCGTTTTTTTTTGTAGATAGTCTAAATTAAGACGCGGTTACCCTGCTCATTGATATTTCAACTTGCAGACGATAAAAGATTGCTTTATAATTCCTGCCCGTAACGGGTGAGGATATTCATTGATCAATCCCAAACAACGCATACGCAAGATTTTGTTGATAGATTTAATTGCTTGCTTCGTGTTCACCGGTATTGCTGGGTGTTCTGCGGGGGTGATGGGCTTAAAATCAGCAGGATTGGCCGGGGTGAGTTATTTTATTCCGAATGCATATCGTACCTATCGACTATTTCGTTACCAAGGAGCGCAGGCAGCGCGTCTCATACTGAAGGGATTTTACCAGGGCGAGATGCTGAAGTTTGGCTTGTCGATTGTGTTCTTTGCTGTTGTTTTTTCTAAGTGTACGATTAACCCACCGATTTTTTTTGGGACGTACATCGGAATGCAAATGCTGGTCTGGTTGACACCAGTGTTCAATAAACATTAGAGATGATTAAAAATAATTATGTTATCCAATACAGAATATATCAAACACCATCTGACTTATCTGACCTACAATTTGAAAACCATGCAATGGGGCTCAGAAGGCGGTTTTTGGACCGTGAATGTGGATACAGTGTTTTTTTCAGTGGTCTTGGGGGCAATTGTATTGTCATTCTTTTATTTGGCAAGCCGAAAGGTGACGACTGGCGTTCCTGGTTGTTTACAAAATATGGCAGAAACAATTTTAGATTTCGCTGACAATCAAGTGAAAGATTGTTTTCATGGCAAATCCCCGGTCATTGGCCCGCTTGCGCTCACTATTTTTATCTGGGTATTCACCATGAACTTTATGGATATTTTGCCCGTAGACCTTTTGCCTATTTTAGGTGGTTTCTTTGGCTTCCATCATCTGAAAGTTGTCCCAACGACCGATTTGAATTTGACGTTTTCGATGGCGCTGTCCGTGTTCTTTCTGATTCTATTCTATAGCATAAAAATTAAGGGTATTAAGGGGTTTAGCAAGGAATTATCTCTGCAGCCTTTCAATCATGTTTTAGCGATTCCGTTTAACTTTTTGTTGGAATCTGTGACGTTACTGTCCAGACCGATTTCTTTGGCACTCCGGTTGTTTGGTAATTTGTATGCCGGCGAGCTGATTTTTATTTTGATTGCGTTGATGACTTTACATGGCAATGTGTCGAGTGCACCAATCAGCACTGCTACGTTAGCAGTGACACAATTTGTCTTGTCCTTGGGATGGTCAATTTTTCACATCCTGGTTATTACGTTACAAGCATTTATTTTCATGGTGTTGACGATTGTGTATCTGAGTTTGGCGCATGAAGATCATTAGGGTTGCGGGTAGTGTATTATCTTTAATCCAAAAGTAGCCAGGGCTTACGAAAAACTTCGAGATCGAGGTATTGCGTAAGTCCTGGCAGTATTTTTTTTCTAAAGAGGAGTTATAGGATGCAAGTAGAATTAGTGGCACATATTCAAAGTATGACGGTGATCGCTGTTGCGCTCTTGATTGGTTTGGGTGCGTTGGGTACAGCGATTGGTTTCGGTTTGTTAGGTGGAAAGTTTTTAGAGGGTGCTGCACGTCAACCTGAAATGGTTCCTATGCTGCAGGTTAAAATGTTTATTGTTGCGGGTTTGTTAGATGCGGTGACCATGATTGGTGTGGGGATTGCTTTATTCTTTACCTTTGCGAATCCGTTTTTGACCAGCTTAGGTTCGTAAGACAAACGCTGTGGCGGGGTTTACCTTAAGATACCCTACTGCGATTTTTTGAATGTACTGGAGAATTAGCCTTGTCGATTAATGTGACTTTGATTATACAAATGTTGGTTTTCGCATGTTTTGTGTGGTTTACCATGACTTTTGTTTGGCCGCCACTGCAAAAAGCGCTGGAAGCACGGCAGGCTAAAATCGCAGAAGGTTTGGCTGCAGCTGAGCGTGGGCAACGCGAACTTGAGTTGGCGCATCATCGTGCACTTGATGAATTAAAAGAAGCCAAGCATCAAGCCAATGAGATTATTGAAAAAGCATCGTTCCGTGCGGCACAGATTGTAGAAGAGGCGAAAGAACAAGCCAAAATTCAAACTGAGCATGCAGCTAAGGTGGCGAGTGAGCATTTGGTGCAGGAAGTCAATCGAGCACGTGCGTCTTTACATAAGGAAATTGGTAAATTGGCTGTAGTGGGTGCTGAAAAGATTTTAAAGCGCGAAATTGATGAGTCGCGTAATCGTTTATTGATTGACGACTTGATTGAAGAGATTTGACATGGCTGATATGACTGCAATAGCAAGACCTTATGCCAAAGCTGTATTTGAATTCGCTTTGGAGCATAAGCAGTTTGATTTTTGGACTGAGCTATTAGAACAAATGAGTCAAATTTTGATTGATCCTCTGTGCGTTGCGTTTATTTCGAACCCGTCTACGACACCGCAGCAACATGGGGAGTTAATGCATGCGATGTTACACAGCTTCAAGCTTGCTCAGGCTGATGATCATGCCCAGCAATTTGTTGCGCTACTTGCTCATAACAAGCGTTTATTAGCGGTCCCAAGTATTTATCAGGGTTTTCTGAGTTTGCGTGCAAATTATGAAAAAACGTTAACGGTGGATGTCGTTAGTTTTTCTGCGTTGTCGAAAGAGCAAATTGCCCAATTGACGGCACGGTTAAACAAACGTTTGCAGCGCGAAGTTTCGTTGCAACTGACGGTTGATCCAATGATTTTAGGGGGCGCAATTATTCGTGCTGGAAATATGGTCTTTGATGGCTCGGTACGAACCCAAATTAAGAACCTTAGCAACACTTTGGCTGCGTAGTAGTAGGGTAACAATCTATTACTCAGGGTCCAAATATAACGAGAGGAATATTCATGGTACAGGTCGCTTTGAATCCGTCAGAAATTAGTGCGGAACTTAAAAAACAAATTGAAAAATTTCAGATTGCTGCAGGCACTCAAGATGAAGGCAAGATTACCAGCATTAAAGACGGTATTGCACGCTTGCATGGCTTGAATGATGTGATGCAGGGAGAAATGGTTGAGTTTGATGGCGGCGTATCTGGTTTGGCGCTGAATCTTGAACGTGACTCCGTAGGCGTTGTAATTTTAGGGGACGCTAGCAGTTTATGTGAAGGGATGATTGGACGGTGTACCGGTCGTATTCTTGAAGTACCAGTCGGTCCTGCCTTATTAGGTCGAGTGGTTGATCCCTTGGGTAATCCGATTGATGGCAAAGGCCCCATTAAGACGGACTGTTTCTTGCCAATCGAACGTATTGCACCTGGGGTTATCGAACGTAAATCAGTCGATGAACCTGTCCAAACCGGCTTAAAAGCGATTGATGCGATGGTTCCAATTGGTCGTGGACAGCGTGAGTTGATTATTGGCGATCGCCAAACTGGTAAAACTGCAATTGCGATTGATGCGATCATTAATCAGAAAAACACAGGTGTCCTTTGTATTTATGTCGCAATCGGACAAAAAGCCTCTTCGGTCGCTTCTCTGGTGCGTAAATTAGAAGAACATGATGCCTTGGCCCACACCATTGTAGTGGTTGCTGGCGCCGCAGATTCTGCAGCATTACAGTTTATTGCCCCTTATTCTGGTTGTTCAATGGGTGAATACTTCATGGAGCGTGGCGAAAATGCGCTGATTGTCTATGATGATTTAACCAAACAAGCCTGGGCATATCGACAAATTTCTTTGTTATTACGTCGTCCACCCGGCCGCGAAGCGTATCCTGGTGATATTTTCTATTTGCATTCGCGGTTGTTAGAGCGTGCTGCGCGCATCAATGCCGACGAAGTCGAGCGATTGACTGATGGTCAAGTGAAAGGTAAGACAGGCTCATTGACCGCATTACCGATTATTGAAACTCAGGCGGGTGACGTATCGGCATTCGTACCGACCAACGTGATTTCGATTACAGATGGTCAGATTTTCTTGGATAACAATTTGTTTAATTCTGGCGTCCGTCCAGCAATCAATTCGGGATTATCTGTGTCACGAGTAGGTGGTGCGGCACAAACTAAAATCATGAAAAAACTCGGTGGCGGTACACGGTTGGCCTTGGCGCAATTTCGTGAATTGGAAGCGTTTTCGCAATTTGCATCTGATTTGGATGATGCGACTCGTAAGCAATTGGAGCGTGGTCAACGTATTACAGAATTGATGAAGCAAAAGCAATATGACCCAATGTCTGTCGCTGAAATGGGCTTATCACTCTATGCCGTTGAAAAAGGCTTTTTAGATGATGTTCCTGTCACAGAGGTTACAGCGTTCGAAGCCGCGTTACATGGATTTATGCACAGTTTACATGCGCCATTAATGGCAAAAATTAATGAAGCTGGCGGTTATGATGATGATATCGATGCACAGCTAAAAGCTGCATTGGTTGAATTTAAACAAACTGGCAGTTGGTAGACGAGGCGATTATGGCGGGAACGAAAGAGATCCGTTCAACCATCCTAAGTACGCAAAAAACGCGTAAAATCACGCGTGCGATGGAGATGGTGGCAGCGAGCAAGATGCGAAAGACGCAAGAAAGAATGCGCGCATCTAGACCGTATGCCACCAAAATTTATCAGGTCATCCGGCATCTGGCGCGTGCTGCGTCAGAATATCGTCATCCGTTTTTGAGTACGCGCCCAATCAAGCGTGTGGGTGTGATTGTTGTTACGACGGACCGTGGTTTGTGTGGTGGCTTGAATGTGAATTTGTTCCGCGAAGTTTTGCGGAAAATAAAGCATTATCATCAGCAAGATCAGGAATGCGATTTTTGTGTGATTGGTCGTAAGGGGCAAGTGTTTTTCAAGCGGGTTGGGGGGCGTGTTTTAGCGTCTGCCGATCATTTGGGAGATTCCCCAGGCGTGAAAGATTTGATGGGGATGGTGAAGGTCATGTGTGACGCGTTTTATCGCGGAGAAATTGATGCACTTCACATTATTTACAATGAATTTGTAAATACGATGACCCAAAAACCCGTTACAAAACAATTATTGCCTT
>CAZBSX010000074.1:0-7424 GCA_964494305.1 uncultured Legionella sp.
CCCCAACACAAAAGCACTGATAGGATTGGTAGCAGCCTGTTCATACCAATGCAGCGCTTGTTCTCGACTTGCGCCAGTCGCAATCCCACGATCGTACATAATACCCAATAAAAATGCGGCATCGACTGAACCTGTAAGCGCGGCTTGTTGAATATCGGCAAACGCTTGCGCTTGTTTGGTTTCATCTGCATCACTTGCATAATAATATGCCAACGGTAATTTGGCTTGTGCGACACCATAATTGACTGCACCTTGATACAAACGCTTGATTTGTTGATTTCGTAGCTCTAATCCCGCGACACTCATATCCTGCGGTGGCGTCCGTACCATAATTTCGGCAAGAGCGTACTCAGCTAGGCCATAATGATTGGCAGCAGCCAATTGATACATTGCAAAAGATTGCTCAGGATCTTCGGAAATTACAGTCTTCCCATTTTTATCTTGATACCCATACTCATAGATTCGAGCTAACGCATATTGTGCATAACAATTGCCTTTAAATGCAGCATCAGTCAACCACTCCATGCCAATCTTATAGTCTGGCTCTACTCCGAGACCCTGTAAGTAGATCAACCCCAAATGATACTCGGCCGGCAAGTCATTTTGCGCAGCAGCCAATACATAAAATTTGAGTGCGTTTTCCGTCGATTGTGTCACGCCAATCCCTTGCTGATACAATTGCGCTACGTCGAATTGTGCAAGACTGTCACCCAAAGCAGCCTGATTCAATAGTTTTTTAAATACTTGAGAATAATCAATATGTTGCGTCGATAAAGTCTCTTGGGTCAAATAATCATACCCATCACGCTGTGCCTGCAATAAATTTTTCTCTGGAGCCGCCGTGCCATCCGTACTCGCATTTTGCATGCGAATGGCATAGTGAGGAAATATTAATTCTTGCGGCTTATTTTGAGGTTGAGCCGACATCATAGCATCATAAAATTGATGAATTGGAATGTCATTCGGGTGAATCATATTAAATTGCGCTTGATAAATATTTTGACGCGCGATGGTATTGATCAGCGGAGATTGATTATAAATATTATCTTGCAATGCAGTCTTATCGTGCCAATCACTATAAATACCCATTAAACGGTAGTCCGTATCCGCCAAGCGTTTGGCTTTACCATGAGTGAGCCATTCTGCCATTTGCTGCTCAGCATTTTGCGCTGTTTCTTGTTGAATCTGAGATTTTTGTTCCCATTCAGCGGCTAAAGTAGGGTTAGCCTTGATCATTTGACCCGATTGATACATTGCAGCCAAACTACGTTGCGCAGCGGCAGAACCGGTTTCCGCCGCTTTTTGCAACCATAAAAACCCATTTTGCACCGAATAGATAGTATTTTTGGGATCAAAATAGAGTTCTGCTAAGGCGATTTGCGCTGGTGCATAACTCAGATCAGCCGCTTTTCGATACCAAATTTGCGCATCTTGTAGATGTGATTGGCGTTGTTCAAATCGGCCCATCTGATAAAATGCAGGGACGTATCCTTGTGTAATAGCATCTTCAATCAAACGTTTGGCTGCATCCTTATTTTGCGCGACCAACTCGCCTTTCAGCGTTAATTCTGCCAACATAAGCTCTGCCTCAGGATCTCGCTGCAAAACGGCTTTGTTCAGCCAAACCAATCCCATTTTTTGATTAACGGATTGTTTGGTATTGAGGAAATTTTCAGCTAAGGTTTGTTGCGCAATACTATTTTCGCCTCTAGCAGCCGCAATATAAAACTCGCGCGCTGCATCCAGATTTTTTGCAGTACCTACGCCATACAAATAAGCACCCGCACAGTACATTTGTGCCGACAGATCATTCAGTTTGGCTGCTTTTTTAAACCAAAATAACGCTTGTTCTGGATTATTATTTTGGTTTAATTCAATTTTTGCCAATAATAATTGTGCAGGTAATAAACCTTTTTCTGCTGCACGCCTAAACGACTGGACCGCCAACGCATTGGATTTTAATACCCCATACCCATATAAATACATCCGCCCTAAATAATAGTCTTCGATCGGATCTAAGCTCGCTTTCGCCTGGAATAACGTTGCAGCTTGCGTATAATCTGCTTGATAATACGCTTCTAACCCCGTTACTGCAAAAACACTCGGCGCTAACGCCATGCAGCAAACCCATGGGAGCATTGCTTTCATTGACAATCTCCTTGAACAAATAATATCCAATTTTGAATATGAGTTATCGTGTATTTATCTGGGAATTACCCCATACCGTACAACATCACCAACAGCAGTCCCACGATTCGTACTATTCACCATCCAATAATTTCCACGATTATTCAAACCAAATTTCACGCGTACATATTCACAGACCTTCAAACTATCTACACAATTCACCACTTTGCCATACCCTGTCTTACCGGGATTCACACTGCAGATATATCTAAGTTCTTTTTGATTGGTCGCCAATACAGCCCATTGTTTGGGTAAAATCATGTGATTTAAATACGTGCTACGCGTGCTATCATCTTGCAACATTTGATTTAAATACACCGGTTGATTCGAGCGGTTATACAGAAAATAAAGCGTCTGTCCGCCCTCTTCTTGTCCTATCTCATTAGGATCAGACACATGTGCCAGCCGCAAAATATTCAAAATATATTCATGCCCTGCCTTACGACATCCCAGAGGATATTTCGCTGGATCGGTATATTCCGCTTCTAAAGCTTCCGCACTGGTTTGTGCCCAACCTAGATTCGTCAACGCAATCACCAACCCTAATATGCCAAATACATAATGTAAACGCGTCATCACATTGAGCTCCTTGTAAAAGAAGACGGCGCAGAAACTGGACGGACCACTACTTTGGTTCCCATTTGTTGATTCATTTCCGTCGAGGTTTCAACAAAATGTTGATTCAACCATTTGGCATCTTCAGTAAACATCCGCACACACCCATGCGACGCACGATACCCAGGAATATCATCCGCGCCATGCAATGCGAATCCTTTATGAAAATACATGCAATAAGGCATTTTTGCGCCCCCTCGACCAATTGGAAAAATATCTGATTTACAATTAGAGTCCTCTTTAGAAAACACACGATATACACCCGTTAATGTTCGACAAGATTTCGCACTGTCTGAACATTTATCTCTACCAGATGCAATCGGACCCCATTTCACAAGTTGTCCATCTTCATTGTAGGCTCCCCAAGCCAATTTGTCTTGGTCTATGATGATTTGGCGTTCTGAATCTACTATTTTATGTGGGAAAGGGGCCAAATCTAACAATGTTACCGTCGCTAAAAATTTAGGGATCACCAAAATTTGGCCCGGTATCAGGCGATTATAAGTACGATTCACACGTTGAACCAAATCACGCTCACGATCATCAGGAAACTTTTTTTCCCAAGTCTCACCGGACTTTACCGTCTCACATTGATAATCCGGATAAGTGCACAATGTAGAACCATAATAGATTGGGTCGACAGAAGCCGGCGCAAAAGGAGAAACTGCAGCAAATGCGGAATAGAATATGAGGTCACTCAAAAAAATTGCGGCACTCAATCCTACATACCAACTCCATTGTCGGGATACCTTGGATAAAGTATGCATAAATAATTCCTCAACCTATCAACATTGACCACTTAATCTCTACTTCGGCTGAGAACAAAAAAAGTTTAGTGATTTATGATGGGAGCAACCATAAAAGCCCGCAATCCGCTATCTTGCTTTCAGGTTATGATTGACCGTGCTTCGTTACCATGAACAAATAATAAAGTAATGGTATGATAAGAATGTCTTCATCCAACATAGGGTTGTCCTCATGGCTGTTTTTTTTCAGGTAGGCGCGTTGATCTCATTTTTTCAAGGCATTTATGATGGCGATTATTCTTTTGCGGATTTAGCCAAACAAGGTAATTTTGGGCTAGGAACTTTAAATGGCGTTGATGGTGAAGTTATTGCAATTGACGGCGTGTTTTACCGTATCGATGCACACGGTGTAGTCTCCGTGGTTACTCCAGATGCATTAACACCATTTGCCCAAGTCTGTCATTTTAAACCCATGCCTCCTTTGGTGGTAGAAAATATCGAAAACCTCCAAGCACTCAATGCATTTTTAGATAGCCAACTCCCTACACTCAATATTTTCTATATGCTAAGAATCGAAGGTGAATTTAAACAATTACATTACCGAAGTGAAGCATGCCAACCTCGCCCGTATCAACCACTAAACGAATCATTGCCCAAAACTCAAGTTGAATTTCACTTGGCACAATCAAAAGGCACCCTAGCAGTAACGCGTTGCCCACCATACAATACCACACTCACTGTTCCGGGATATCATTATCATTACCTGGATGACAGTAAAACCACCGGTGGACATATTTTTGATTTACAGGTAGTCAAGGCTCGTATTCAAATCAATCCGCTGCGAACATTTCATATGCATTTACAGGAAACACCCGAGTTTGATCATTTAGCAATGACGCTTGATATTCAAGACGCTTTGAACAAAATTGTATAAGAACACGTAAGTTCATTCCATATGCAAATGGGCGTAAATTTTCTTGGCCAAATCCTGACTAATACCCCGAACTTTCATTAATTCATCGATTGGGGCATTGCGTAATTCTCGCATACCACCAAAGCGATGCAGGAGCGCCTTCCGGCGCTTTGGGCCGATACCCTCAATTGATTCGAGTGTGTTACTCATGCTGGATTTATCTCTTTTTTTACGATGAGCTTGAATTGCAAAACGATGCGCTTCATCGCGAATACATTGAATCAAATGACGAACGGGAGCGTGTTCTGGAAGAACAGGAACACTTTGTTCTTCCGTCGCAACAATAAATTTTTCCCATCCAGCTTTGCGGGTACGCCCTTTCGATACCCCTAAAACCGTAACATCTTGAATACCCAATTGAGTTAAAACTCGACGTGCAACCGTCACTTGACCTTGTCCACCATCGACCATCAACAAATCAGGCAAGTCGCGCTCCAAGGTTTGATAACGCCGCGTCAATACCTGCGCCATTGCAGCATAATCATCATTTGCGGTCACACCTTCAATATTAAAACGCCGATAGGCTCGTTTAACGGGCCCCTGCTCATCAAATACGACACAAGACCCTACGGTCGCATCGCCCTGAAAATGACTGATATCAAAACACTCTATGGTTTTAATTGGCCTGGGAGAATGTGTTAATGCCGTTAATGCAGCCATCCGGGCTTGCATTGTTGTTTTGGACGTATCATATTTGTTGAGTGCTTGCTGCAAATTTTGACTCGCAAACTCAAGCCAACGCCGGGCTACACCCCGTTTGGCGACTTTAATACTGCATGGTTTTCCACGTACGGTACTGAGCACAGATTGTAATACTTCTTTTTCTGTCACGTCTCGATCGGTCAGGATCTGTTTTGGTATCCGTTCAGGATCGTCAACATAGTGTTGCGCTAAAAATGCTGTAAATACTTGTTGCCACAGCTCCGTATCATTGACAAAACTTTCAGTCGGTACCGTTGGAAAATAATGATCGCTTGCGATCACATCACCTTGTCTAATTTGTACAACTTGAACACAAGCAAATCCTGTATAAGCTTCTAGCACAATCACATCAGCGTTTCCAGCGGTATGCACCATGGATTGCTCTTCTTGGACCGTACGCAGATGCTTGATTTGGTCTCGCAATACAGCAGCGTCTTCATAGGCCAATGTCTCGACGGCATTTTGCATGCGCACCGTCAAATCATCTAAAATTTGCTGGCTTTTGCCCTGCAAAAATCGTTTGGCATCTTGAATCGCTTGTTGGTATTGGGTCGGAGAAATCAATTGCACACAGGGCGCACTACAGCGTTTAATTTGATATTGCAAACAAGGTCGCGTGCGATGATTAAAATACACATCGCTGCAATTGCGAATTTTAAATAATTTGTGGATCAAATGAATCGTTTTGTGCACGGCAGTCGTACTGGGGTACGGGCCAAAAAAATGGCCAGAATTGGGTCGTTTTTTTCGCCTCACTAATCCAATACTTGGAAATAACGGATGTTCCGATAGATAAATAAACGGGTACGATTTATCATCGCGCATCAGAATATTATATTTGGGCTGAAATAATTTGATCCAAGCGTTTTCCAAAATCAACGCTTCGGTTTCAGAGCGGGTGATCGTGACGTCTACGCGCGCGATTTGACTCACCAATGCACGTGTTTTTGAGCTTTGCGCAGAACGATTAAAGTAGGATGATACGCGTTTTTTTAAATTGACTGCCTTACCCACATATAAAACGTCGCCTTGAACATCCAGCATTTTATAGACACCCGGCTGAGAAGGGAGCGTGAGTAAAGAGTGTTGCGGATCAATATTGAAATGAGATTTGGTCATTGCCCTAGTCGTCAGGTCGTTCTATCAGTCGATGCTTCATGGCTAAATACGTCAATTCGACATCATTTTTAATCCCCAATTTATCAAAGATCCGATATCGATAGCCGTTAATCGTTTTCGAGCTAAGAAACAATCGTTCAGCGATATCTTGAACCGTCATGCCTCGGGTAATCATGAGCATCACTTGCATTTCACGCTCTGACAACGCATCAAAAGGAGAGTCTGGATGTGCGTGCAAACTATCGATCGCCATTTTTTGTGCAATTTCTGCACTCAAATATCGCTCACCTTGATTCACTTTGCGAATGGCGGCAGCAAGATCGTGTGAACCAGATTCTTTGGTTAAATACCCCATTGCACCCAATTGTAAAATACGACTGGGTAAACTATCGGTCGACAATGCAGTCACTGCGATCACTTTGACTTCCGGATGCGATTTATGCAAACGACGGGTCACTTCCCAGCCATCTATTCCTGGCATTTTCATATCTAACAACACCACATCAGGCTTATGAGTTCGAATAAAGTCTAATGCTAGTTCTCCACATCCTGCTTCTCCCACTACGGCAATATCAGATAAATCATCCAATAGCCGTCGAATACCCATTCTCACCAAAGCATGGTCATCTACAATGAGTACATTAATCAAACGATACTCCTTGAATTGCATCAATCAATACAAAATATGGAACCATATTAGCAATACTTGTGCTGATTTACAATCAGCACGCGTGGATATGAATACTGGGATTGTGTGCTTCAATGGCAAAGAGAGGTGGAAATTCGCCCAATCTTCTAGCTTCGGCAAGCACATCCTGCATATTTACTTGAGCCATAGCATACAATTCTGTAAAATCTTTAATCACAAAATACGTGGTTTGTAACTGATCAATTCGATACGGCGTGCGAAAAACAACCAAAGGATCGAAGAATATACGCAAGGGAATATGACTCTCAACACAGTATATCGTTTCCGTCACCGAGGATAAAATGCCACCCCCGTATGCACGCAAACCTTGAGGCGTATCCAGAAATCCAAATTCCACCGTCAACCAAAATAAACATTGTAAAAAAGACCAATC
>CAZBSX010000075.1:0-7398 GCA_964494305.1 uncultured Legionella sp.
CTCAATTCGCGATAATTTACGTAAGTCCATTAGTGAAATTATCATCGATGATCAAATATCGTATGTCAAAGCCAAACAATACATCGAACAAGTCAAACCCGATTTTCTTCCCAATTTAAAACTGTATCACAACACGATTCCTTTGTTTAATTTTTACCAAATTGAAAGTCAAATCGAAACTGCCTTTCAACGGGAAGTGCTCTTGCCTTCGGGCGGTGCCTTGGTCATCGATCGCACGGAAGCGTTGGTGTCGATCGATATTAATTCGGCGAAAGCCACCAGTGGCGCCGATATTGAAGCAACAGCACTCAATACCAATCTCGAGGCGGCCGACGAAATTGCACGTCAATTACGGCTCCGTGATTTGGGTGGTCTTGTGGTCATTGATTTTATTGACATGGGATCGTCGAAAAATCAACGTGATGTCGAAAATCGGCTTAAAGAAGCCCTGAAAGCTGATCGCGCTCGAATTCAAGTGGGCCGCATCTCACGCTTCGGTCTGTTAGAAATGTCACGTCAGCGTTTGCGTTTGTCCCTAGGGGAAAATGCACAGGAAGTTTGCCCGCGCTGTGAAGGCCGCGGCACCGTTCGTAACATTCAATCCAGTAGCCTTTCTATCATTCGATTGATTGAAGAAGAGGCTTTGAAAGAAAAAACCAATGAAATTCAAGTCCAATTGCCGGTCGATATGGCAACATTTATTATGAATGAGAAACGAGAATTTATTTTAAATATTGAAAAAAGACATGATGTTCGTGTCCTGATTATTGCCAATTCGTATTTGCATGCACCGCAATACACCATTGCCAAAATTAAAGATGATAGTACCAATAAAACAAAAAAACCTAGCTATGCATTGATTCAGCAACCAGAATTACACATTGCGCATGATACTCAGGCACCGCAACGTGATGAGCCTGCTGTAAAAGCTTACGATCCACATGTCTTCAAGCATCCACAGACTTTGAATTTCTTGCAACGTTTTGTCCAAAAAATCTTTGGCTCAGAGAGTACATCTGCGTCTAGCACGATCAACACGCCCGCTCAGAAATCAGCGTCGACACATCCCGCAACCAAATCAACACATTCCTCTGCAAATCGCAGACGTCCGAACAATCAACAACAACGACGTTCAACGGTTGCTAATCGTAAAAAACCTGCACAACAAGCAACCCAAGCACACAATGTAGCCCCTAAAGCAGAACCCATCAAAGACAATCCAGTCGAGTAATCGTATTCCCGCGAAAGCGGGGATCCATCCTGCAATCGGCTCAAATGAGCATGCAGACAAGGTTCCCCGCTCGAGCAGGCGTTGGTGATATTAAAATGCCAATCGCGATGCTCGGCTCTTCACTGCAGTTTACGTTCCCACGTCCGTGAGCGTGCCTGGTTTTTACAATAGAAAATCCACTATTACCGCTCGAACGTCTTAATAGGGCCTAAAAACCGGGCATGGGCACGCTCTCGGGCACGTAAGTATCGGTTAAAAATTGATCAACTAGTTATGTTATAATAAAATTATAGTAAAAAATCAATTTGGCTCTAGACTTTTAATTCTAAACCATTTAGAATGCGCAAATTGTGCAAGCTCTAACGTACAATAACGGCGTTTTCGGGACAATAAGATATTTTAATATACAAAACCGTAATGCCGAGCGTTACTAACTACTAAATGAGGACTTATTTTATGAAATATAACTACGATGCACTCCTGGATTTGGCTCAAGAACCTTCACAAGCAGCTATCAAGAAATTCAACTACGATGCCGACGTAAGAGCATCATTGAAAGCTACAACGATACGTCAATATGCAACAATCCAAGCGGTTTACTATACGGCCAAATATGGTAAATATACTGGTTATGCTGCAGGCATGCTTATCACAGGTCTATACGCAGGTGCATTACTGCTTAACCCGGCTTTGGTTCCATTTGGATTAGCTGCGATCACTACAGTTTGGTTGAAATGGACTGTGGCATCTCTTGCTGGTGCAATTTCTGCTTATTTCGCATTGGCTCCTAAAAAAGGCGTAGTTCAAAAAACTTATGCCGAATTTGGAAAGCTTCAGGAACGTATCCAAGATGGTCAAAGCTTGACTAAATACGATTTCGCATTGTTAACAGGTATGGCAACTTTAGGTGGTGCATTAGTTGGCGCTCTGGCTCTTTACCCAGCTACAGTTCATGCTGCTGGCCTGAGTTTGACTGCTAAAGCTGGTGCTGCTGTTGTTCCTGCTACTGTCTCTGCATATGGCGCGTATGGTATGATGAAAGCAGGTATTTTCCGATACAACAATCCTCCTGCTGGTGGTGCTGCTGCTGCTGCTGCTGTTGAGCCTACTAATGTGATAAAGTGCGGCGCAAGCGCATAAGTTGTAATTAACTGATCTTAAAACAGCATTGTCACTCAGTGACAATGCTGTTTTTTTTAAGCTTCTTTGTCACGTAATCCTGTTGCAATCGGATTAACCCCTATATTGGGATTAACGCCACAATTATCGAGTAACTTCAATAAATTATTTCCTTTACGGGTCAAACGTCGCACACAGTAGACATCCAGATAAGATTGTAAAATATAGCGATACTCCGGTAAGATCAAAATAGCCAATATTTTTTCAGCACGGGTTAAATGTAAGCTATCTCGTTCATCACAGACTTGAAATAACACTGAGCCAAGCATCGCTGCAAAACTCGCTTTCCGTGGGGATTGTGCCGCGTAAAACCGCTGAATACATTCATCCAATGCGCGATCCTTATCCCACTCAATCCAGGTCGTGTATAAGTCCAATGAAGGCCCAGCTTGAAACGTCTCGACCGATTGCAACGTTTGCAATGCATGAGCAACCGGCACTGCTGCCTGTACATTTGCCCAGGAACAGTTTCCCACAATTTGTGCAGCAATCGGTAATTGCAAGACCGGTGTTAAGCCAAGAATCTGATTAATACCCTCATGAAAATAGCGCCTACTTTGTTTTTTATATAAAAAATCCAATATGAAGTTCAAATTCAATGCATCTGGCCGTGTTATGCGATAAATATTAACACTGCCTTCTTTCAGACTATTTTCACCCCGATCAATCTTGGCCCACCAATCTTGGTAACGGACAAAACATATCGCGTGCCCTTGACTGGCAGCAGGTAATACCAACAGAGGCGCTTGTAATAATTGTTGAATCCGCTGGTGATGCTGATTATTCAACGCCACATGATGCTGTAATTGTAGTAACTCATCCGCAACAGCAAAGCCATCCATAATACCATGCACAATAGGAAATAAATGGCGTAGATTGCGCGTCGAGTAACTACTGGTAAAGCGACGAAGCGAGTCTTTGACAACTGCGATCGTAAACTCCAAAATAAACCCTTCATAATCCAGCTCGATGAATTCCTCTTCGGCATTCACGATATCCACATCCCCGCTTAATTCAAAGCGATGTCCTAATAATTTTGCATAAATAAAATCGAGGGCAAAATCTAATTTTGCGTGATATTGATATAATACATGTTTGATATCAGATTGGGCACGCAGAATGGGGTAAACTAAGATGGACAGCCCTGAACGCGTATATGCATTGGGATTGGCGCCCTTGGCCAGCAATAGCCGGATAAACTCCAAATCAGCATTATCGACTGCCCAATGCAAGGCTGTACGCCCAGTCACATCAGGTTTGTTAATTGCTACACCTCGATCTAATAATAATTTTGTAATATGTATTTGCCGAGTAATTACCGATTCAATGAGTGGCGTAAACCCATACTCATCAATATCATCTAAAGAATCACCCTCACGCAAATAAAAATCAAAATCAGGAACTCGGCAGGAAATAATGTCGTTTGCAATAGTCATCTTATCATATTCCCGTAGGTTGGGCCTTGGCCCAACAATTCGCACGAGTTAAACCAACGCTCAACTCACGAAACACGCTTAAAATCCTTGTGGTTTAGGTGCTGGGGATACACGAGGCACATTTCCCAAGCGCAATTGTTTTTCCATTTCTTGTTCGCGTCGTTCATTATCAAATTCACGTCGTGCTTCGGTGTTCAAAGGCGGTTCTGGATTGAGATTCGAATCAATACCATCAAATCGTTGATTATTCAGCCAGGGGTTTTGCAAAATATTATTTTGCATCCCACCTTCTTGCGCTAAATTTTGTTGCGCAGTCTCACTCTGCTCTGGGTGCGCCCGTGCGTTGACTCTAGCATAATTGCGGTGCCCTTCCTGTTCAAGCAATCGGCGTTGACGATCCAGGGCAGTAGTATCTTCCGCTAAATATGTAGTCCGGCGACGTGTGTCTCCTTTTGCAACCACCGTAAATAATATTTCAGTCCATAATGGCGAAAAATTACCAGTATGTTGAATATTTAAAATTTGTTTACCTGGACCTAACCGTGTTGGGCTAACTTGAATTTCAATAGTGCAAGAAACCTGCGGCGGTATATTCAACCCAACATGCGCAGTACCACCAACAAATCCAACACGCTCATCCTCACCAGGATCACATGCGATGCCAGTAATGCGAATGTCTGCTTGGCTTTGATTAGACAATGTATAGATGTAACGTAACGGTTGGCTACCTAATTTCAGCGACGGCCAAGCGGGTAAAGGCAAGACCCACGCCAACGTCTTCATCCCTGAAATCGTAATTAATTGGTTTGTATTCATAGATTATATATAAGTTATTTCAAATAGATTATAAATACTCTTTACATAAATATTCAGCAATTTGAATCGCATTCGTTGCTGCGCCTTTGCGAATATTATCGGCCACTACCCATAAATCTAAACCATTCGGATGAGAAATATCTTGGCGAATACGCCCAACATATACATCATCTGAACCCGTAGCATGAGAAATTGCGGTGGGATACTTGCCTCGTTTCGGATCATCAATCACAACCACGCCAGGTGCTTTTTTCAAGATTTTTCTTGCTTCCGCGCTACTTAAAGGCACTTTGAATTCAACATGAATTGCTTCGGAATGACCATATAACACGGGCACACGCACTGCAGTAGGATTCACTAAAATTGTATCATCTTCTAAAATTTTATGTGTTTCCCAAACCATCTTCATTTCTTCTCGAGTATACCCATTGTCTTGAAATTCATCGATATGAGGCAACACATTAAATGCGATTTGTTGGGGATAGACATTTGGCGTAATCGGACGGCCATTCAGTAATGTACCTAATTGCGTAACCAATTCGGAAATTGCTTCTTTCCCCGTCCCAGATACAGACTGGTAGGTCGCGACATTAATCCGAACAATCCCGACTGCGTCATGCAACGGTTTGAGCGCAACCAACATTTGAATCGTTGAGCAATTGGGATTCGCAATAATGCCTTGGTGGGTATAATCCGCAATTCGTTCAGGATTAACTTCAGGAATCACCAAAGGGATATCCGCATCGTAACGGAAGCAAGAACTATTATCGATCACCACACAGTTTTGCGCAGCCGCAATTGGTGCATAGTGTTTCGCAACCGCATTTCCCGCAGAAAACAAAGCAATATCCACATCCGTAAAATCGAACGTCGCTAAATCCAACACATCAAGCGTTTGATGACCAAATGCTACCGTTTTACCCAACGACCGTTCAGAAGCCAACGCATACATTTGGGCAACAGGAAAATTACGCTCCGCCAACCCAGCTAACATTGCTTCGCCGACCGCACCGGTAGCTCCGACTACAGCCACATGAAATTGTCTTGCCATATTACATACTCCTACTGGTGCCTTACCCAAAATACTCGCGCACCATTTGCGCGGTCAATAAAAATACCCCATCGCCACCCTGAGCGAAATCAAGCCAAAAAAATGGCACATCCGGATAAGCAGCAATCAAAGCCTCTGCACTCTCACCTACTTCAACCACCAAAATACCGTGTTCGCTGAGATATTGCCCTGCTTGCTGTAAAATGCGATGCACGATTGCTAACCCTGCCTCATCAGCTGCCAGCGCCATATTCGGTTCATGGCGATACTCGGCTGGGAGTTTCTGCATCACTGCTTCCGCCACATACGGAGGGTTACTCACAATAATGTCATAGGTTGTTTTCGGGATTTGTTCAAAACAATCTGATTTTAGTAAAGTCAATTGCTCTTGAAGGTGGTGCCGATCACGATTGATCGCCGCTACAGCTAATGCATGCTCAGATAAATCAACGCCATCCACAGCCGCCTCAGGAAACCACTCACAACACGCAATAGCGATACATCCGCTGCCCGTACATAAATCTAAAATCCGCGTCACCTCTCCTGCAGCAATCCATGGTGCGAATTGTTCGCGGATCAATTCCGCAATCGGTGAACGTGGAATGAGTACACGTTGATCGACGTAAAAACTCAGATCACAAAAATAGGCGGTTTGCGTTAAATACGGGACAGGTACATGCTGAATGATACGCTGTTCAAGGCGCTCGGTTAACAGTGTTTTTTCATTTTTGGTTAAACACGCCTGCAAAAAATGAGGTTCAATATTCCAAGGCAAATGGAGTGTTTCCAGGACTAACGCATAGATTTCATCTACTGCATTATCCGTGCCATGGCCATAATACAAATGAGCAGCACGTGCTCGACTAATACCATACCGAATAAAATCGAGCGCATGAACAAAGTCTTTGATTTCAGAAGCAAACGACATACCGAGTTTCAGCCCATAATATAAAAAAACATTATATGCTATACTGTCTTGAGCCACAATTTAAAACCCAATAATGACCAAAAAAATCACTGTTTCACCCGAAGATCAGGCACTCTTTCAACACGAAATGCGTCAAGTGACGCCATTAAAAACCAAAAAACCCAGAATTGCACCCGAACGTCACCCCAAACCCTATACCCGCCCGCGTCCGTTCACTCCAGAGCCCGAGTGGATCGTGGAGGATTTGTCAGATTATTACGCGCATCCAGTCGAAGCAGAAAGTATCTTAGCGTATCATCAGCCTAGCACTGGAAAACAGCAAATCAATGCACTCAGAACCGGCCAACTCACCTTTGAGGCCAAACTTGATCTCCATGGATTAAAACCTGACGAAGCAAAAATACGTTTAAGTCAATTTATCGCGCAGCATATCCAAAAACATCATCGCTGGGTTTTGATTGTACACGGCAAGGGTGGACGTTTTGGTGAAGCACCTGTCCTTAAAAACTTAGTCAATCACTGGCTATGTCAACTCTCAACTGTCCTAGCATTTCACAGCGCCCAACCCAAACATGGCGGCGCGGGTGCAGTGTATGTATTGTTGAAGAAAGGGAATGAATCATTACAAGCCCGCAAGTAGCATAGAGAATTGCGCGGAATATCGTGATCTCATTGCCCCATGATCTCACAATGCACTGCGTTGCTTGCGGGCTAAAAAACCGGAGAGCGTATTGGTGCAATGGTTTTTTGTCCCGTT
>CAZBSX010000076.1:0-4090 GCA_964494305.1 uncultured Legionella sp.
AAACATTCGTGTACATGTTTTTTATAGAACCGTTCGTGCTGAGGAGGCGTTTACGCCGTCTCGAAGCATATCAATCCAACATGACATCGAGTTACACGTACCGAAGACCCCCCCATAGATATATGAGGCGAATTTATGGTACGATTGGCCGTTATTAATCAATGATTATGGTCAATTCTCTATGAATTTTTGCAA
Source organism: uncultured Legionella sp. (assembly GCA_964494305.1). Taxonomy (GTDB): domain Bacteria; phylum Pseudomonadota; class Gammaproteobacteria; order Legionellales; family Legionellaceae. The sequence continues at coordinate 196 of CAZBSX010000076.1, forward strand.
ACTTGGCTTGGCGGTGATTGAAACAGAAGCCCAAGCGGTCATGGAATTAACTCATCGAATCGACGAGCGTTTTGAAGCGGCCTGTGAATTACTCTTGGCCTGTACAGGACGCGTTGTGGTCACTGGTATGGGAAAGTCCGGGCATATTGCGAATAAAATTGCCGCAACCTTCTCTAGTACGGGAACGCCAGCTTTTTTCATGCACCCCGGGGAAGCCAGTCACGGTGATTTTGGCATGATTACACGCCAAGACGTCGTATTAGCCATTTCGCATTCGGGCAACACACAAGAAATCGTGATTTTACTCCCATTGCTCAAACGTTTGGGTGTTCCGTTAATCACTTTAACGGGTCAGATCGATTCTATTTTAGCCACTTCGGCCAATATAAACTTAGATATCAGTATTGAGCAAGAAGCCTGTCCATTGGGATTGGCACCTACAACCAGTACAACAGTGTCTCTCGTTATGGGCGATGCTTTGGCTATTGCGCTCTTACAAGCACGAGGATTTAGTGCAGAAGATTTTGCACTCTCTCATCCAGGCGGACGACTGGGTAAACGGTTACTGCTCCGTATCGATGAGCTTTGGCATACCGGCGATGCTTTACCGATAGCCAGCGAGCACCATACGATTCGTGAAGCACTCATCGAAGTCACAGCGAAACAATTAGGCATGACCTGTGTCATCGATCAAAACGGCCTCTTGGCGGGTGTTTATACGGATGGGGATATTCGTCGTACCTTAAACAAGGAATATGACATCAATACGACGCCGCTGCATCAAGTCATGACACGCAATTGCTTAACCATCTCATCGGGGACATTAGCGGCAGAAGCCTTGGCCATCATGCAAGAGCATCGCATTACCTCCTTAATTGCAACCGATTCTGAACGTCGGCCCACCGCCGTGATTCACCTGCATGATCTGTTACGCGCTGGCGTTTATTAGGAGTTTCCGATGGAACATCTTTTGGATAAAGTTCGTAAAATCAAATGTCTGATCTGTGATGTAGATGGTGTATTAACAGATGGGCTAAATTATATCGACGACCGTGGTATCGAATCGAAATCATTCAATGTCCAAGATGGCGTGGGCTTAAAATTATTATTGGCTGCGAATATCCAAGTCGCTGTCATCACGGGTTCCATTAATGCGATCATCGATCATCGTATGGCACAATTAGGGATTCAGCATTATTTCAAAGGTCATATTAACAAACAGCATGCATTTGAAACATTGAAAACCACGCTCCAGCTCAGTCATGATGAATTCGCTTACATTGGGGACGATGTGGTTGATCTACCCATTATGCAACAAGTTGGCTTTTCCATCGCAGTCGCTAATGCAGTAAGCACCGTCAAATCCAGTGCTGATTGGACCACAGCGTTAGCCGGCGGTCATGGTGGCTTGCGTGAAGCGTGTGATTTTATTTTGGCTACACAACAGAAAACAGATGACGCCATTCGGCGCTATATTCACAATGTTTAGCCTCAAACGCAGTATCAACCTCCTTTGTGCGCTGGGCTTAACCATGCTTTTTGTCTGGCAATGGGGCCGCTCATACCATCATTTTTCACATCTTTTAGACAAAGACACATTAGCAAAAACAACCAATATCACAGTGTATGATCTTCAATATCGCCAATTTGATCTCAAAGGTAACATTGTTCATTTCTTGGAGACCCCTTGCCTGAAACATGTTCCAAAAAATGATGTACATCGACTTACAGCCCCCCATCTTATTGTAGTAAAACCGAATCAAGAACCGTGGGACATTCACGCTGAACAAGGTATTGCTCGTTCCGGTGGAAAAACCATCACCTTGCAACATCATGTGCGAGTGCAGCAACATAAACCGAATGCAGACACATTACTAAGTACGGAGCATTTGATTTATTATCCGCACGAAAAAAAAGCGAAGTCTGACGATGAAGTCACGCTAACTCAAGCAGGAAACTCCATTCGCTCCAAAGGCTTCACCGCTGACCTTGCTGAAAACCATATTCACTTGCTTTCGAATGCCAGGGGGCATTATGTACAACCTAGTGGTTAGCATCATTCTACTTGGAGTCACTTCAGCACTGCTGGCCTTACCAGAAGACAGTAAAGCCCCGTTATTTGTGCGGGCTGACTCTGCCGATTTAAACCAAAGCCAACACCGAGGGTCGTATCATGGCCATATTGCTTTAGATCAAGGGACCACGCATATCCGTGCGGCAACAGCATATACAGAAGGCAATGATCGCAACCAATTAGTCAAAGCACTCATTGAGGGTAATAAAACCGCGCAGGCGCATTACTGGACAGTGATGAGTGCCGACAAACCACCCATGCATGCGTATGCCGATAAAATGTATTATTACCCACTGAACGATCGAATTGAATTAGTTGGGCATGCTCGAGTCACCCAGGGCCAACATCAAGTCACTGCGGCTATTATTCACTATAATATTAAAACTCAGCATGTCATTTCGCTGCCTTCCTCAGAAGAACAAACCGTCATTACCGTTCATCCTGAACAGGCTAATACTTTGGAATCGCCAACATGAGTCACTTGCAAGCACTAAATTTAAAAAAATCCTTCAAAACTCGTACTGTCGTCTCAGATGTCAGTCTATCGATAAAAAGTGGCGAATGTGTTGGTCTATTAGGCCCTAATGGGGCTGGAAAAACCACCTGCTTTTATATGATTGTGGGGTTGCAATCGTGTGACGCAGGAAAAATTTTATTAGATGATCAAGATCTCACGACCAAAGCGATGCATCACCGCGCTCGCTTAGGCATAGGCTATCTCCCTCAAGAAGCATCAGTATTTCGAAAAATGACCGTCGCAAATAATATCATGGCCATTTTAGAATTACGTCCTGAACTCGATTTCCCACAACGTGAAGCGTTGCTCGAACAATTATTACAAGAATTTCACATTGGACATTTGCGCGAACACTTGGGGATGAGTTTATCTGGAGGGGAACGACGACGGCTAGAAATTGCCCGTGCGCTCGCCATCGAGCCTAGTTTTATTTTACTGGATGAACCCTTTGCTGGGGTTGACCCTATTTCAGTCTTAGACATCAAACAAATTATTGCTCATCTATGTCAAAAAAATATCGGCGTTTTGATTACTGACCACAATGTCAGAGAAACCTTAGACATCTGTGAGCGTGCCTATATTGTGAATCAAGGACGTATCTTATGCGAAGGCTCACCGCAAAGAATTCTTGCTAATAAGCAGGTTCGTACGGTATACTTGGGTGAGAATTTTTCATTATAAGCAGTTTGCGGCCTTTTACTCATCATGATCACTCTTGAACTTATTCAAAACGTCTTATTTCCTGGAGAGGGAGAACAAGCAGAATTTATCGGAAAAGCCGCTGATTATGGCATTTCAGGCGAGAGTGTCGCCGAAAAACTGCATCATTTATTCTATACAAGTGATGAAAAAACTGCTCAACTCGTTTTAGGCCCGTTATTACGCAGAAAAGTGTTCACCGTACTTGAGCGCTGTGACACAAAACATGCCATTGAAATCAAAAATACCTTTATTCAAATAGCCGGTGAAGATGAATTTGATCGATGTCTTACTAAATTTACGCCTCACCCTAACCACTTAAGCTTATCACCCATAGATGAAGATTTCTTGGACTTACATCAGACATTCGTTACAAGATGGGGCAACATAGCGTGGGGGGCATGTCTCACGAGTACCCTTGATTCACCATTATTTTCTGAACTAAAAACCCAATTTATTACAGAATATTCTGAAAGAATATGGCAGAGCGTCTTTTATCAAGACGAGGCGACTTTAGAAGTTAACAAGGTCTGTAACGACCCCGACCCTCAGTCATCTAAAGCCCGAAAAAATGCTTTTATCCAAAAGCGGGGACGAGACGCTTG
>CAZBSX010000076.1:4100-7386 GCA_964494305.1 uncultured Legionella sp.
CTTGGGACCGAGCATGCAAAAATATCCCATCTGCTCAAGCGTTTCATTCGGCTACAGCGTTATGTGAGTACTTTGTTCAACAAACCGGGCTACAGATGTGGAACCGTATCTATAATGCGGAACCTATTATTCAATACTTCGATAGGCTTAAACAATCTTTTGTTGCGGCATGGGGCCTCGAAACGTGGCATGTTTATTTTTCAGCATCGAGCAATACACGACCCCCTACGCGTAATCCCAACATAGAACAGGATTTTGCCGAGCGCAAACGTGATTTCATTGACACATGGGGATTCGATCGTAATCGCAATATATCGAACGATTTCATCCGAGACTTTGATAAGATCCAACGTACGTTCATCGAACAATGGGGAGCCGAAACGTGGAAAGCATGTGTCGCAACGCCCAATAACTCTCGAGATTTTCTCGCATTGCAACAACCCGAAACAGCAAAACAACAGTTTCAAGAATGTAGACAACGCTTTCTCATACAATGGGGCGACCAAATCTGGGATCAAACCCAGTTCTTCCCAATCATTCCACCCGAAGCAACTCAGATCATCGACGAATTCAAGGCGATATTTATTAAAAGATGGGGCACCCCCCTATGGCAAGCCTATATCACGCGTCATAGTCAGAATCCTTTCTTCGCAGAAAATTCACAATTGGAAATTTTAGCTGAGCTTTTTAATCTAAGACTAGAAGTAACTCCGGTTACTCATGGCATACAGGACACGACCTCGTGTTTGCATGAGGGAGGCGATTCAACCATTCATGTGTATTGCAAAGATAACAATCATTGGCATATTGATGAAATTGAAGCCGATCACGGGACCATTCTTTCTAACGGCAGGTGTGACTACACAATCCCCAACGGCGATTGTGGTTACCACGTGTTTATACAGTTTTTCTGGTTGTCTCTACGCGGGTTATCACCGAAAAAAATTATCGTTCCGGCTGACCCTAATAATTTCGGCGTAGTACAGCGCGCACTACTACAGGCGGCTGCTAGTTCTCCAAATCAAGAGACAGGCCCTCACTCCCCAGTTGAGTCGGATGAAATCCCTCCTTTGGATGTCACTGCTGCCGAAGGCGCAAGCATCCGCAGCATTCGAAAAGAATTAGCCTTACCGATGGCAAACCTTTCTCGCATAGAGCTAGGGCAATTTATTCAAACCAGTGCCAAACAGTTAGTTCGTCTCATTCAAGAAAAAAAATTACCTTTTTATAATCGTGTGCCTTTACTGAGAAAAATTGCAGCGCTTGCTCAGCCTCGCGATCACGCTGAACAGCAAGTGAATCTACATAATTTAAAAACCCTTTTACTCATGATTACAAACACACTCTCTATTCCCAACACAAAAGATGTTGAAGTAAGCTGGACGCGTACTCAGTATCAATCTAATATTGAACAACTCAAACAATTCGTCTCACAACATATTCCACATTCGGATGCAATACACGAATTGGATAGCGACATTCAAGCAACTAATTTCGCTGATCGACCCATTACCGGCACTGCCCCACTGGTTCATATGCAAAATTTTGAACCAGAACAAAATGATTTGTTCTCTGCTGCTTTCTGTGTTGCGGGTGTATTGATACTGGCGTCTGGAATTACTTGTCTAGTGAACATGGTATTACTAATCCTAATTAATGGCATTACCCCATTAGGTCTTACACTAATGGCAGCAGGGCTCAAATCTATTGCTACAGCCATTAGCGGCGTGATTGGCTTAACCGCGCCTCAAACCGCAGTAATCGTCGCCGTTGCCGCCTCAAGTATGATGGTAGGTTGCGGATTGACTTTATTTGGAGAGTTTTCTCTACCGTCTTTAGCGGAATTAAATCCTGTGCCTTCGTTATTCCGTGCGGCAGGTTTTTAATGCGCTCAGCACAGAGCACACCGTATGAATTACTCAAAAAAATAAGTCGCGTTAAGGCATTTCCTTGGATAACACTCTTCCTCACTGGAATGCTTATCCCACTGGGATTTGCGCCGTTTCATATGCCTGGGGCTGCCCTATTAGGTATCAGTCTCTTTTATCATCAAATTCAACATAGTACGCTTCGACAAGCTTTTACCCAAGGCCTTGTATTTGGCTTAGGTTTCTTTGGCTTAGGCGTATCTTGGATCAGCGTCAGTATTCATACATATGGACACTTAGCGCTTATTTTTTCAGATGTAATTACGGGCGTATTCATCGTTTACCTCGCTTTGTTCCCCGCGCTGTGTGCAATGATTTTCCGTGCCATTGACAACACCCATCTATCAAACATAAAAAAATCACTCTTATTCAGTGGATTATGGTGTCTGTCTGAATATATACGCGCCATACGCATGACAGGCTTTCCTTGGTTGTTGTTGGGGTTTGGACAAGTTGACACCCCGATGCAGTCCATATTACCCATTATAGGTGTGTATGGAGCCAGTTTTTTGTTCGTGTTAGCCGCCTGTTGTTTGGTTCATGCGATCCAAAAATCCAAACTTCACCTTGGGTGGTTAGTTGGTTTCGTTTTAATCTTAATTTTACCTGCAAGTTTAAAACAGGTGCATTGGTCGCGATTGGATAAAACACCACTGACCGTGGGTATCATTCAAGCGAATCTATCCATGCGCGACAAATGGAATGAAACTCTTTTTTGGCAAATTCTAGAGCATTATAATGCGACCATTCAGCCCTTACTCGCACAAAAACAATTGATTATTCTTCCTGAGTCAGCTATCCCGCTACCCGCGTCTTATGTACATGATTTTTTAGAAGATTTGCATGCAAAAGCAATGGCAATGCACTCAGCCGTGTTATTCGGGATACCGGAAGAAGCCAACCCAGAAAAAACCTTATTCTACAATACGTTATCTACTTTAGGCCAAGCATCCGGCACGTACCGCAAACAACACTTAGTGCCTTTTGGGGAATATATTCCAAAATATTTGGAACACGCACTCTTAACATTGAATCTCGATCTCTCTGATATGCGAGCAGGCAATGGCCACCAAAAACTGGTCACTGCGCACAGCCACCCTTTTGCGACCTTAATTTGTTATGAACTCGCTTATCCACACTTACTCCGCCAGCAATTACCTACCGCGCGATGGATCGTCTCACTCAGCGACGATGGTTGGTTCGGACATTCATTTGCGTCATACCAACATGTACAAATGGCCCAGACCCTATCGATCATGACTGGCCGCTATCAAATCGTCGCCAACAATGATGGGCTATCCTCCATTATTACCCCAGAAGGCACCCTAAGCCAAACGCTACCAGCCTTCAGCGCCGGT
>CAZBSX010000077.1:0-7355 GCA_964494305.1 uncultured Legionella sp.
CGATCTGAAATAGTGTCCTGTAGGTACCATGAAGGAGTAACATTTATAGTCGACATACACTTACCCTAAGATTGTGGCCACACCCGGTATAGTGTATGATTCTTTTCATTTATTGATATCATTATGAGCCAATTACCTTCTATTGCATTTTGTTTAGCCGGGAAAATTCCTGTTGATCAACACGTCACTATCCAAGGTTGGGTTAAAACCCGCCGCGATTCGAAAGCTGGCATTTCATTTATTACCCTACACGATGGCTCCTGTCATGCTAGTATTCAAATTGTCATTCCTGCCACTCTACAGAATTACCACTCTGAAGTCTTACGTCTGACCAGCGGTTGCTCGATTCGTGCTTCTGGCCGTATCGCTGCCTCGCAGGGTCAAGGTCAGCAATTCGAAATTCAAGGGGAAGAAATTGAAGTCATTGGCTGGGTAGATAATCCTGATACTTACCCTATCTCGGCCAAGCGGCATACCCTGGAATACTTACGCGATGTTGCCCACTTGCGTCCTAGAACCAATACCATAGGTGCCGTGGCCCGCGTGAGAAGCGCCGTGTCGCAAGCGATTCACCGATTTTTTCATGAACGTGGATATCTTTGGGTCCATACACCCATCATTACCGGCAGCGATTGCGAAGGCGCAGGCGAATTATTTCGAGTCAGTACTCTAGATCTCTTACATGCGCCGAAGACTCCAACCGGAGAAATTGACTTTTCACGAGATTTTTTTGGACGTGAAACCTTCTTAACTGTTTCAGGTCAATTGAATGCCGAAGCTTATTGTTTGGCGTTATCTAAAGTCTATACTTTTGGACCAACTTTCCGAGCTGAAAATTCCAATACATCTCGACATTTGGCAGAATTCTGGATGGTTGAGCCTGAGCTTGCTTTTGCAGACTTAGCCGATATTTGCCAACTTAGTAAAGAATTTTTGCAATATTTATGCCAAACAGTCTTAAATGAGCGGATGGACGATCTGGAGTTTTTTAATCAATATGTGTCCCCTGGTTTATTGGAACGATTGCAAAGTTTGGCGCATGCTGAATTTGAAATCATGACGTATTCTGAAGCGGTGCATCAATTACAAAAATCGAAGCAGAGCTTCGAATATCCGGTAGAATGGGGTTTAGATTTACAATCCGAACACGAGCGGTATTTGGCAGAAGAGCTTTGTAAAAAACCCGTGATTCTGACCAATTATCCAGCGAATATCAAAAGTTTTTATATGCGTCTGAGTGACGATGGAAAAACCGTCGCAGCTATGGATGTTTTGGTGCCCGGCATTGGAGAAATTATCGGGGGAAGCCAACGCGAAGAGCGCTTAGCCATTCTGGACCAACGGATGGATGAATGTAATTTGAATAAAGAAACTTATCAGTGGTATCGAGACTTACGACGCTATGGTACCGTTCCCCATGCTGGTTTTGGTTTGGGTTTAGAGCGCCTTGTTTCCTATCTCACTGGTGTTGCAAATGTCCGCGATGTGATCCCTTTCCCACGAACACCTGGGCATGCTGAGTTTTAGTGCCCAGTGCTTCCGTTGGGCCAAGGCCCAACCTACGGCTTTTGAGCGGAAATAACTCGGCCAAGCGTCTATCTGAAAATCTTCTTCTTACATCTGTATCAACATGCTCCAGTTTCATTTACATAATGACGTATAGGCTGAGGAAGAACTAACACCAGAACTTGCAACTTTGCGAGTAGAACCTGCGGAACTAGTGCTAGGAGCCGAAACATTCCTAAAAAGGGTACCTGAATAATTGTTAGTTGTAACCAATGCGTTGGTGGCCACACCTGGGCGAATTATGTATGGATTCAGATAATATGAGTCCAGTTGCCTTGCATAATCTAAATAGAGGAAATAAGCCGGTTTTTTGTGTGGGAAAATGTCGGCGAGACATAAGTAAGTGGCTCCCTCTGAAGCGCGTGGTTCAGATACGAGTGTAAGCTGACATAGCTGGGTAGGATGATACGCATTACGTCCACCAGGAGGAATATGATAAAGAACATACGAATACGATTGGTTTGGAAAAGTGGGCCGCAGAGAATACGCTGAAGAGCTACTGCCAGGATTCGGAGTCTTTTGAATAGCCCCTGCCGAACTAGCGTTAGGAGTCGGAGCTTGCTTAAAAAGGGTACCTGAATAATTTTTATTTGTAACTAGTGCGTTGGTGGCCACACCTGGGCGAATTATGTATGGATTCAGATAATATGAGTCCAGTTGCCCTGCATAATCTAAATAGAGGTAACAATCCGGTTTTTTGTGTGGGGAAATGTCGGCTAGACATAAGTAAGTGTGTCCCTCTGAAGTGCGTGGCTCAGATACAAGTGTAAGCTGACATAGCCGGGTAAGATGATACGCATGACGTTCACCAGGAGGAATATGATAAAGAACATACGAATATGATTGGTTTGGAAAAGTGGGCCGAAGAGAATATGCTGGACATGGTGGTGATATGGATGCGCTGTAATCAGCTTGTTGATCTATCGAAGCGATTTGATTCGAAAAGCTCTGGCTTGAGTCGCTTGTTAGATCTACGACTCTGTTCTTAAAATATTCTTTAGCCGTCATCGTCATCACGTCAGGTATCACTTCAGGTATCACGTCAGGCGTCACGTCAGACATCACGTCAAGCATCACGTCAGGCATCACTTCAGGCATCACTTCAGGTATCACTTCAGGTATCACTGCAGGCATCACTGCAGGCATCACTGCAGGCATCACTGCAGGCATCACGTCAGGTATCACTGCAGGCATCACTGCAGGCATCACGTCAGGCATCACGTCAGGTATCGATGCCAGTATCGCCGCGAGTTTTTCTGGAGGTATCACTTTAGGCATCATCTGAGGCTTGGGCCTAGTTTCAGCGTCGTCGTGTTTGGTTTTTTTGTGATTTTTCTTACTAAAGCTGGCAGCATTCCTATTGAAGAGATTGTGTGGAAACGATGATTGAGACGATTTGCTATCTACGCTAGATCCAGGTTTTTTACTTTTGCCCATGACTTGCTCTATTAATATTCAAATGAGTCATTATACAGTATATATGATCACTAAGAAAGCAATATATGTCATGAGTTAATTTTGTAGGTTGGGCCTTGGCCCAACCTACCCTAAGTTTCCTGCACTTAAGGTTAGCACTCGATCCATGCGTGCGGCCAATGTCATATCATGCGTTACCACAACTAATGCCGTTTGATAACACTGGTTTAAATCTAACATGACGTCAAAAACATGCTGTGCAGTATGCTGATCCAAATTGCCTGTTGGCTCATCAGCAAAAACACATGCTGGTCGTTGAACCAGAGCGCGCGCGATCGCCACACGTTGTCGCTCGCCACCAGAAAGTTGCCCTGGCTTATGGTCCAAACGTGCACCCAATCCTACTTCAGTTAATATGCTCTGAGCACGAGTGATCGCTTCTTCCGTTGAACGCTGAGCCAATAACACAGGAAGGGCTACATTCTCTAACGCAGTGAATTCGGGTAATAAATGATGAAATTGATAAACAAACCCCAAGTTTTGATTGCGTAATTCACAACGGCGATGTTCGTTCAATGTTTGCCAATCGGTACCCTGAATACACACTTGACCCGCGCTGGGCACATCTAAGCCACCTAACAATTGCAATAGCGAGCTTTTCCCTGATCCAGAGGGTCCTACAATAGCAATTCGAGTTCCACGCCCAATAGTCAAATTAATGCCCTGCAGCACATCCAACGCAGTATGACCATCATGATATGTTTTTTTAAGATCAGTACACGTAATAATCGGTTCATTCATAATGTAATGCCTCAGCAATTACAGTCTTTGATGCGCGCCATGCGGGATAAATGGTCGCCAAAAAGCTCAAACCCAAAGCGGTCATTGCAACAATGAGCACATCGGACCATAAAATTTTTGAGGGTAAGTAATCCACGAAAAACATGCTGGAGGTCAGCACACGCAAATGCAAAACCGATTGGATATAATCCACTAAAGCTGTCGCATTACTGGCTAAGATTAAGCCACTGATAATTCCCATGAGTGTTCCCATTGCACCAATAAGCATTCCCTGAACCATAAAAACAGCGAGAATCATTTTCGGTGTAGCACCGATCGTACGCAAAATTGCAATTTCAGCCTGCTTATCATTGACGACCATAACCAAAGATGACACCAAATTAAACGCTGCAACACCAATAATGAGCACTAAAATCAAAAACATCATCGTTTTTTCCATTTTAATCGCATCGAAAAAATCTCCAAACGAATCCGTCCAATTACCCACTTGATACGCCTCTCCTAATTCATAGGCCAAATTTTGGGTCAACGCCGGTGCTTGATAAATATTATCGATTTTTAAACGTAAGCCTGTAGCATCTTTTGATGACATCTGAACTAATTTTTGTGCATCACGCAAGTGAATAAAGGCTAATTTGGTATCAAACCCAAACCCTGAACCTGCTGAAAATACGCCCCTGACCTCGAAACGTTTAAACCGTGGCACTATTCCTGCTGGAGACACTGACGCCTGTGGAATCATCACAGTCACCGCATCACCAATCATAACTCCCAAATTTTCTGCCAAACCACGCCCAAGCATAATGCCAAAATGTTCTAGATCGGTCGAACCCAGGATCACTTTATCTTTAAGGTGAGAAATGGCTTGTTCTTGCTCGGGTAACACGCCCGTTAACAACACGGGTACAACCTGTCCCCCGCTGCTAAGAATACCTTGAGAACTGACATAAGGCGCCATTGCCTTAAGATCTGGATTCGAGGCTAATCGGGTTTCCAAGGTTTGCCAATCACGAATCACACCCTCTTGGCCTGAAATCGTCATTTCGGGTGCCATTCCGAAAAAGCGTTTATAAATTTCTGCGTCAAAACCATTCATAACAGACAAAACGGTAATTAACACCATGACACCGAGGCCAATGCCTAACATCGAACTCAAAGAAATAAAGGATACAAAATGGCTCTTTTTCCGCGCACGGGTATAACGCAAACCAATAAACAAAGCCAAGGGTTTATACATGGGTACACTAATTGGGTTAAAAGATGATTGTAGTGAAAATTAGACGGAGTTCATAGATCTAGACAGGAATTTTTAATCTGTTGACAACTCATCTCTTACAGCACTACGTCTCGCGACTTGTTCGCGAGATCCAGAGATCTTATTTGATCCAACTGGATCCTGCGAACAAGTCGCGGTACGTAGGGACTCGAAGGGTCGACTTAAGCAACCAATTCAATCAATTGGTACCCAACAATCGCGGAGATCACTAATACCCCTGAGATTTCTAAAAACTTCACTAGAAATTGTTCCAAATGATCTTGGTATACATGATCATTGGCAGACGTGTCGACTTGTTCAGTATGAACCGTTTCTACAATCAACGGATGTGAAAATGCAGGCTCTTCACCGTAAAACCCTGCCCACCAACCCTCAATCCAGTGATCACTTGCAGTAGAACCGGCTTTAAACGGATTAGATTCTTCAGCCATATCAGCAGTGGCGCATTCATATCCATACCAATAAGATTCTTCGATAGTAGGATGATTAATATTAAAGCGTAATGCGATATCTGGTAAGACATTATTATTCGTTGTACCGTCCATTTTGATACCCCTTTGCGGTTTAACAGCAAACTCTTCCATGACTAAAAATTGTAGCTCCGTGTTATCCAAAACTTGAAATAAATGCTAAATCTTTAATACCTATATATTGGGTATAGGATATAAATCTAGCTTTGTCCAGTTTAGGGAGCCAAACGTTGAATTTGCCATCGATCAGAATGACGGATGTATTGAATACGATCATGTAAGCGATTATCACGGCCTTGCCAAAATTCGATTTGACTCGGCACCACTGCATAACCGCCCCACGATTCAGGACGTGTTACTGGATGAAGCGCGTGGTCAATGCACGCGTGTTGATAGGCTGCTTCCAATTCTGTTCGAGTCGCAATGGGCATGCTTTGCGGGGAAGCACTACAGCTCAATTGACTTTCGAGAGGTCGTGAATAAAAATAAGCATCAGATTGTGCCGCACTCACGCGATGCACTGATCCCCGAACACGGACTTGCCGCATTTGTTGCGGCCAATAGAAATTTAAGGCGACAAAAGGCGTGCTCTCCATTTGGAGTCCTTTCACACTACTGTAGTGGGAGTAAAATACAAAAGTACCTTCGGACAACTCTTTTAATAATACGACTCTAGAATCAGGATGATGATTGTGATCAACCGTAGACAGCACCATCGCATTCGCCGTCTTGGGTTCTATTTGCGCGTACGCATCAAACCATTGTTTAAATTGTTCGATAGGATCGGAGTTCACCGTCGATTCAAGCAGAGAAACTGTCCCGTATTCTTCACGAATATGAGACAATTCATCCACAGATTTGAACGGCCGCACTACAGTTTACCAACCCATACGATCAGCGACAGCCTGACCCAAATCAGCAGGAGAATTGACCGTCACAACGCCTGCAGCTTGCAATGCAGCAAATTTATCAGCAGCTGTTCCTTTTCCACCTGAAATAATGGCACCCGCATGACCCATGCGTTTTCCTTCCGGTGCAGTCACACCCGCAATATAGGCCACAACAGGTTTAGACACATGAGAACTAATAAATTCAGCAGCTTCTTCCTCTGCTGTTCCACCGATTTCACCCACCAATATGATCACTTCAGTTTGCGCGTCTTGTTCAAACAGTGTAAGAATATCAATAAAATTACTGCCTGGAATTGGATCACCACCAATTCCCACACAGGTACTTTGTCCAAATCCTTTATCAGTCGTTTGTTTCACTGCTTCATAGGTCAACGTTCCAGAACGCGATACAATACCTACGCGGCCAGGCAAATGAATAGATCCAGGCATAATACCAATTTTACATTCGCCAGGTGCAATGACACCGGGACAATTAGGCCCAATTAAGCGACTTTGTGTATTTTGTTCCAAGACAGGAATACCTTCTGTAATACATACAATTAACTCAATGCCAGCTTCTGCTGCTTCAATAATGGAGTCCTTACAAAAAGGCGCAGGTACATAGATCACACTGGCTGTCGCTTTGGTGGCATCTACTGCCGCACGAACCGTATCAAACACAGGCAATGACAAGTGCGTTTGCCCTCCTTTGCCAGGCGTAACTCCGCCCACCATCTTCGTCCCATACGCAATTGCCTGCTCGGTATGAAATGTACCTTGATTACCGGTAAAACCTTGGCAGATTACTCGTGTGTTTTTATCAATTAAAATACTCATTTAAACCTCTTAAGCCACTGCTGCAACAATTTTTTGTGCGGCATCTGTTAATCCATCTGCGGCAATCACATTCAAACCGCTTTTATTTAAAATATCTGC
>CAZBSX010000078.1:0-7353 GCA_964494305.1 uncultured Legionella sp.
TCCAAGTACAGAGTGCGAGAATGACATGCAAAAAACTCAGGCCAAATATAAGCACCAAAGGCGTAGAGACTGCAAGAGTAGTGAGAGAGCCCAATCCATTAAAAAGTTCATACATTAAATAACTGAGGCCAGTCATCACGACATCTATTCCATTAGCCAATAATTCCAAGCGCAAAAACCTAAAGCTATTGGTTAATCCTTGGCCAAAATAATAGGTCAAAGCAGCCAAGAAAACACCTAGAGTATTAACACAATTTCCCAAAATAACTCCCAATGCAATCAATCCGAAACAACCTCCCTTTGCCATTAACATACAATGGATTAAAAAAGTAGGGATATTAGAATTTTCGTCATCTTCTCCTCGACTCATGAGATCGGAAAATAAGGTTGAGGATATTTGATAGACCTCTACACGAACAGGATATTTTTGTTGATGAAAATGATAAGCCGCCGCCGAGGCAATATGCCCTCCAAACTCACGGCCATACAAGGTCACGTCTTTGGGCGAAATACCTTGTTTTTTGATAGATTCAACGATTGTAATTCCTGCTTCAACATAATCGTTTATAGTCTTAATAGGATCATGGCTGTTTCTCATATCCGGATAATTCCAAAATAAATAATTAACCTCAGGATCGGTGGCAATAGCCAACATACGCGCACGTTGTAATCCATATTCTACATCCGTAGCAAAACGAATCTCATATTTTTGTGAAGGCTGCTTTGCAGAGAGTTGAATCGCTTCTAATCCCTCGATGTCTAAAGTCTCTTCTTGATGTTGAGTAAATTGTATGAATCTACGCTCTGGGAAGGTATATGAAATGGTCTCGCCAGTTACAGGATTCACTTTAGAGTACTCGACTTGAACTATGCCTGTTTCTCCCATCATTTTATTGCATTCTATGCCATCTTTATTATCAGCAAACTCAGATTGATTTAATCGGGTTTCAAGGTGGGTGGGTAGTAATCCGGACAATGAGTAGAATTCATTCAAATCCTTCTTGATTTGCCTAGGAAAATCTTTGTAGAACGAAAACATAAAGACCTCGTATTCTCGGATATCCAGGAGCCTATATTGTATAATATATGTACAATAAAGTCAAGTTTCCCCGCTAGATCCAAGAATCTGGCAAGATCTCTGGATCCCTCGCATAAAGCGAGGGATGTGGACGGTTAGGGACACATGATCACTTGCCCCAGAAAATACCCACTATTTCGCGACAGCGACCTCTTATCATGCTAAGCTGTGAATACGAACGAAATAATGTGTTTTTAATGAGTCATGGTATGAAGTTTTTATCGATAATCTTATTCTGCGTCCTCTCGAATGGAACGCAAGCACAAGAAGTGTATCCCAAAGGGTGCATCCCTTGGCCGATTCATGATGCCATGCCGCTCATTACAAGTACCAAACCCATCATCCTCATGCTACATAATTTATCGGATGCCGATTTATGGGTCACCCGTCCTAGTTCCGATCAGGGTGCGCAAGCAGGTTTTAGTAGCTTAGTCCAAGTAGGGAAATGGTCCGCCTTGGTCATCAATCAAGACAATGCGTCCTTACCTTTGAAATGTATTGAATCCAAACCAGGTCATGAGCAACAAATTCCTTGCTCAGATGTTCTGGCCATTTGCCAATGGCCAAAAACAAAATTCCCCGAGGCCAGTTCAGGCATTTTTTGGGCAGGGGAGAATATGAATTTAGCGCCCTTACAAGCGTATTTAGCGCGGCAAGGGTATGTATTAGAAACACAATAAAGCAATCTATGGTGAACTGTGGTTAAGAAAACAAAAGATCCGTTCCACGTCAGGGAACGTGAAAAGTATGACGAGCCGATTCCAAGTCGTGAATATATCATGATGGTTTTCGAGGAATTCGGTCGCCCAATGACACGCAATCAATTGATTAAAAAGCTCGATTTACATGAAGAAAGCAAACAAGAAGCCCTCAATTATCGGCTACGAGCCATGCTACGCGATGGACAATTGATGCAAGATCGGCGTGGGCGTTATTGCTTGTTTGAGCGAATTAATTTACGCCGCGGCACCGTCCAAGCACATCCAGATGGCTTCGGGTTTTTTATTCCCGATGATGAAGGCGAGGATATGATCTTGTCCGCCGCCGAAATGCGCGGTGTCATGCATGGCGATACAGTGCTCGCGTTTCAAACGTCGGTCGATCGTCGTGGACGACTAGAAGGAAGAATTCATGAAGTCATTGAACACGCAAACGCCACCGTAGTAGGTCGATTTTTCTCAGAACATGGGATCAGTTTTATCGTCCCAGACAGCAAACGTCTCACGCAAGATATTTCTGTGCCTCCAGAATTCACACTGGCTGCTAAAAATGGACAGATTGTACTTGCTGAAATCTTGGTGTTTCCCAATAAGCGGTCACAAGCCATTGGCAAAGTGATTCATATTTTGGGGGAACATATGGCCCCCGGTATGGAAATCGAGATATCGATCTTAGCACATGGTATTCCCAGAGATTGGCCGGACGACGTGACCGCTTCCGTGGGAAAAATCAAACAAAAAGTCGAAGCAGACGACCTCAAAAAACGTACCGATCTCCGTCATTTACCGTTTGTCACCATTGATGGTGCGGATGCCAAAGATTTTGATGATGCCGTTTATTGTGTCGTCAAGCCCAAAGGCGAGTTTCAACTCTATGTTGCCATTGCGGATGTGAGCCATTACGTCCCCTGCAATACCGCGCTAGATAAAGAAGCAGCCCGGCGCGGCAATTCAGTCTATTTTCCTGGAAAAGTCATTCCGATGTTGCCTGAAGCTTTGTCCAATGGGATATGTTCACTCAATCCTAAAGTAGACCGCTTATGCATGGTGGCTGAAATGATGATCAGTGCCGACGGTAAAGTCGGTCGGTCGCGTTTTTATCGCGCTGTCATCCACTCACAGGCACGTTTAACGTATGATCAAGTCGACCGTTGGATCACACAAGGCGCAGCAGATGGCGATGCAAGCGCACTCTGGCCAGCAATCCATGATCTTTACGTTCTCTATCAACAATTACAAAAAGTCCGTAAACAACGCGGCGCAATGGATTTTGATACCACTGAAACCCAAATTGAATTTGATGAAAATCGTAAAATTCAACGCATCAAGCCTCTAATTCGCAACGATGCACATCGCTTGATTGAGGAATGCATGCTGGCAGCCAATATGGCCACGGCTAAATTCCTAGAAAAGGCGAAAATTCCTGCGCTATACCGCGTTCACCCGGTACCCGATGAAGATAAAACCTTGGGATTGCGGAAATTCTTAGGAGAATTTGGACTCAAATTACCAGGCGGAAAACAACCCACGCCCAAAGACTTTCAACAAGTCCTTGCGCAATTAGATGGTAAGCCTGAAAAACATTTGATTCAAATGGTGATGCTTCGCTCGCTCAAACAAGCAACCTATATCGAATCTAATGATGGGCATTTTGGCTTGGCATATTCTGCGTACAACCATTTTACATCTCCGATTCGACGTTACCCAGATTTGTTGATTCATCGTGCGATTGGTCATTTGGTGGATCATCAAGATGTTGGGACTTTTTCTTATACAGATGAAGATATGAATCGTCTCGGCAAGCATTGCTCCTCTACTGAACGCCGTGCGGATGAAGCAACTCGAGAAGTCGTTACCTGGCTCAAATGCGAATATATGCAGGATAAAATTGGACAGATATTCCATGGTAAAATTTCCGCCGTCACCGGGTTTGGTCTATTTGTTGAATTAAATGATGTCTATGTCGAAGGCCTAGTCCACGTCACTGCATTGAAATCTGATTATTATTCATTTGATGCAGTGAAACATCGTTTAGTGGGCGAGCGCGGTGGTCATACGTACCGGTTGGGTGATCCAATGACCGTTCTAGTCGCTCGAGTTGACTTAAATGAGCGTAAGATTGATTTTGAACCGGTACTGGACGAGCGTCCTGATGAGTGATCACATCATTTATGGTCTCCATGCGGTAACCGCATTGCTCAATAACACGCAACGTCAGATCAAACAAATTTTTATCAATCAAGAGCGACAAGACAAGCGCCTTGTCGCTCTATTAAAGCTGGCGGAATCCCGTGGCATTCCGATTGTGCCACTCAATGCGCAGTCCATGGCAAAAAAATTTCCAGATACAGTGCATCAAGGCATTGTCGCTATGGCTAAGCCCTTACCTCTTTATCAGGAAAAGGATATTCCAACGCTTCTTGCAGAAAAAACCACGCCACCCTTGGTTCTCATTTTAGATGGCATCACCGATCCGCACAATTTAGGGGCTTGCCTACGCTCAGCAGATGCCGCAGGCGTAGACTGCATCATCATGCCCAAAGACAAATCAGCACCCATCACGCCTGTGGTCAGCAAAGTAGCGTGTGGCGCAGCAGAATCAATACCCATCATTCGAGTTACAAATCTGGTCCGCACTATGGACATCCTCAAAGAATTAGGGATCTGGTTATATGGCGCCGCAGGTGAAGCTGAACAGGAATTGTATGATTTAGAGGGAAAAACGCCTATTGCTTTGGTACTCGGTGCGGAAGGAGAAGGATTACGACGGTTAACTCGAGAACATTGCGATGGGTTATTTTCCATCCCCATGCTCGGGTCAGTCAGTAGTTTGAATGTTTCCGTCGCTACGGGCATTAGTTTATACGAAATTGTGCGCCAACGTTGTCTAAAATAAATTCTGGGCTTTCTGCTTAAAACCCAGTAAAATGGTTATTTTTTACACGTAGAATACTGCCTTATGAATATCGATACACTCGTTCAAAATCTTGCTGACTTGCATCGTGATGCCATTACTCGATGGACTGACTCCGACGTAAAAATTCAACATACGGGTCTACTCCAGTTAATCGAAGAAAACCACGCGTTTAATTTTCAATTGTGGCATTCGGAAGATCGTGCCCGGCGTGACGATATGGGCCACGGCTTTGTCTACCACGCCAAACGTGATATCGATCACTTTAATCAACAACGAAATAATCGTATGGAAGCTATCGATGCATGGTTGGCTGAGGCCATTGCGCTTTCAACAGCACAAGATTGTCCGGTCCATTCCGAAACGCCTGGTATGATCATCGATCGCTTATCGATCTTATCACTCAAATCTTACTATCGGGCAGTGCAAACGACTCGCCAAGACACTGACGACGCACATCGTCAATTGTGCGGACAAAAACTACAGATACTGCGCGCTCAACATACGCAGCTGCTCCACTGCCTCCAGCAATTATTACAAGACTTGGTTGCGCAATCTCGTACATTCCGACGCTATCATCAATTTAAAATGTACAATGACCCCAAACTCAATCCAGAGCTTTATGCACAAACCTCAGAATCTGGGGCGTGACAATCATTGGAACGAAAAGTTACTCTAAACCAGTGCGGATAACGCCGCCGAAGACTTAGAAAATTATGCAACTCAATTAACCAAATTTCTTGAGGATGCGCGTCCGTTCTTTGAGGAAGATAAATTCAAGCGTATCCTTCATATTGCAAAGACGCATGGAGTACTTCATCCATGGTTAAGGCCCATTTATCAATTATTATCCCAGGTAGTATCAGCACTGTGTGGAATCATTGCATTATGCACCTGGTATCCATTGAACAGTGCCTATAAATGGTGCATATCTGATCCAGAACCTGTATTTAAATATGGTGTTTACGGCACATTTTTTAGCAGAGACTCATTCAGTGAGCAGGCACTCAAAAATCTTCAGCACGACTGGGAAGATTTAAATCGGTGTATTAATAACTAGGTAACGTCCCTAAAGTTTTTTTGCATTCTTCTCTGTCTTAATTGGAGCACAAATTTTTCAGTATACTTCGATCTGCCCCCTCTCCCGCGCTAGGAATATGAGTAATATGATACTGCCATTGTGTGACCGGTACATAGGTAACAAAGATGCCTGGTCACATCGGTAACACTCCTTGATCATAATTTATTAACTTTGAGCTCTGTACGGTACGATTTTTAAATCCATCGTTGCGAGGAGCGTAGCGAAAAGTTCTTAGAGTAATTTTTCGTTCTAATGTTTGTCACACCCCAATCTACGTAAGGACATCATTGATCAGAATACACTCATGACTGGTGAATAGTGTGCTACTCCCTCGACCTCATCCTCTCCATCCGAATCTGAAGCCGACTCTGGGAGATACGCCGACGAGAGAACGCCATCGCTTTTCTTGAGTGTATTGCGCTCATCCCAAAATCCATATGCTTTGGTTTTAGAATTTCCAGCATCGGCCTTACTATCAGGTCTACCAATTGCAAATCCTTTCGCTGCCGCTCGTCCGAGCAAAGCAGTACCAAAACTCACTGCACCGATAGACAAGATGAAAGGTAACATCCAAACAGGCGCATGACTGTCCTCTAATAATCGCGCAAACAGCTCGAAAAACGCTTTGTTTCCCTTCACCAAGCCTAAGAAAAACACGCGAAACAACTCACTCCACTCCATCATCATCGAATCAGTAGGCGCTTCTAAAGAATTATTATTGATATAATACATATGTTTTTCAAAAGTGCTGCGATCCGCGCTCTGAATCATCTCGACAGACGTCACTTTTACAAAGTTTTCTGCAAACTCTAAAGACAGTGCCTTATTGGTCTCAGCCACTTTACTCAAGTAGCGACCATGGTTGAACAACCCCTGTAAGCATGACAGCGCGACTGCAGCCATCCCTGCCATCATACAACCTAGAATAAACATGGGTGGACATGCGGCGGAAGACACATAACACAAAGTAGATACCATAAACATAAAGCTAGCGATGGCCCCCTGCACTGACATACCATGTTGGATTCCTTCCAAACCAGCAGCCAAATATCCTTCCAAACCAGCAAAATATCCTTCCCAACCAGCAGCCAAATATCCTTTCAAACCAGCAACCAAATAGGAGCGATTCAGTTTTGTTCTAAGCTGATCTTGCAATTTTTTGCTGAGCGTTAGCTCATCTTGTAATTCATTCCATAATAACGCGAAGGCTTCTTGATATGGCGTCATTTTTTTGTCGGAAATACTCTCGGAAATATTATTAGATTCGGGCGTAGCGAACTGTTCTAATTGCGCACGTCGCACTGGTATTGACCGCTTCACTTCACTAATCAATGTACGTAAATCGGACTCAGTCATAACATCGCCACTTTGATTTTTCTCAACCAAATTCACCAATTCTTCATGCAAAAACACACAAGATTTTTTCGATAATTCGACTTGAGCTCGATCAATAGTTACAGAAAGCCGTCGTTCGAAATCAATTTCTTCTGAAATCCGATTTATAAACAAAAACGTAAAAAATAGCGCTGCCGATCCAAGCATGACCAATGCCCAGGAAGGG
>CAZBSX010000079.1:0-4177 GCA_964494305.1 uncultured Legionella sp.
GTTGTATTTCATGCTGCAGCGTACAAGCATGTTCCCATTTTGGAGCATCAAGTGCGATCAGCAATTTACAATAATATTTTAGGTACTCAAATTATTGCCGAAGCGAGCATTGCAATTGGAGTAGAAAAATTCATTCTTATTTCTAGTGATAAAGCAGTCAATCCCACAAATATTATGGGAACAACCAAGCGGGTTGCAGAAATCTATTGTCAAAATTTAAACACACGAGTTGCTACACAATTTATTACCGTCCGTTTTGGCAATGTCTTAGGCTCAGTAGGCTCAGTCTTACCGTTATTTCAAAAACAATTGGAAGCCGGCGGTCCGTTAACAGTCACTCATCCCGAGATGGAACGGTATTTCATGACAATTCCAGAAGCCAGTCAATTGATTTTACAAGCGATGGTGAATGGGTCAGGCGGAGAAATTTTTGTTTTAGATATGGGAGAACCCATCAAAATTATGTATTTAGCTGAACAAATTATTCGACTTGCAGGGAAAACACCAGGAAAAGACATTCACATTAAATTTATTGGTCTACGTCCCGGTGAAAAACTCTTTGAAGAGCTCTTTCATGCATCAGAACAATTAGTATCTACTGAGCATGAAAAACTATTTAAAGCCCGATTTCGCACAATTGACTGGGAAGAATTGACTCATGCGATGTCAAGCATTCAAGACGCATGCCAACACAATCAACCCAAACAATTGTTACATTGGTTACAGACTTTGGTCCCAGAATTTCAAGATAAAGTCATGACGGTATCCCATCCGAATCTTACGCATCAAGCAGTGGCAATCGATTAGCGTCTGTAAAAGATTAGCGTCTGTAAAGCGCAATAACGGCCAAATTCTACCTATTCAGGCATCTTGTACACTAACCCTACATTCACTTGGCTGCTATACATTTTAGTGGAAAGCTTATGTTTATTATAATCAGTGAACGTCCCTTCAAGCCGCAACTCTAAATGTTTTGCGATCTTAGATTGCTCACCCAAACCAAGTTGCCAACCGCAATTACTGTAAGACGGTAAATATCCAGCCGGAGGCACATCCCCAGAGTAATTGGCCGTATGTCCAGGATAAAACGTGGTAGATTGCCCACCGAAGCGTAAATAGAACAAATTATAATCATTAATCAGCACACCAGGCACAATATCCGCGCCATAAGACCATCCACTCACAGCCCGCGTGTAACCACTCACTGATGCTGAGCGTAGTTTGGCATTATTGGCCCCATACACTTCTGCACCCAAATAAAACCGTGGTGCAATATATCCACCAACACCACCGAATGCCGTTCCTTGCCAACCCGCATACGTCGCTGGGACCGCCGAGGTATTCAAGACAACCCCTGTACTCATTCCTGCATATAAACCAGATTGGATGGGCTTGAACGCTGGATTGCGTATAAACGGCGGTATGTATGTATAGCGACGCCCTAATGATTTGGTCTGTTTTTTGGTGTAGGTCAGTCGTCGTACCGGTTTTTTAGGTGCCACAAAACGCTCTGGCAACCACCACGCACGCTGAAATTGCGCGACAATGCCAGAATCTTTATCTCGATAAACAGGTTTGCTTGCGCTGCTGATTTTATTGGAGCGCATGGCTAATTGTGCTTTTGCAACGGGCCGGGCTGGGCGCCGAACCGACATTGCTTGTTTTGCAACGGGGGAGTTGAGTACCGCTTCACGGCTAACGCGATGTAATGCTTGAAGGCTATTGAGTGGACCAGTTGCTACAATGTATCGTGCTGATTGACTTGAAAATCTGATATAAACTGGCGCAGAAATATGTCGCGTAATCCGTCTCTGATAGTCCAGGGCATCTTCTCGAGCAGAAAAAGCCGCCAAAACAAGGATATATTGCGTGACGCCATCCCATCGACTCACTGCCAACCCAGACTGAGCGCCAATAATCACTTGCTCTGCAGCTACAATCGGGATATTAACACTATTCGCTAAAGCAAAAACACACATCAAACGCCAAAACTGATGTTGATGGCTCATTGCTCGATTCTCCCCGGTCCGGATAAAAAAACCTATACCTATTTATATAACATGATATGTCCAATAAAACAATAACCATCGCAGGGCAAACCCGCGTGTGCCCCACAACTAAACAACAAGTTTTTTTCTAGGCTTACAGCGCAATATGTTATGTCCTGCGGCTTGTCCGCAGGATCCAGGAGCTCGCCTCAGCCCAAGTGCCCTCATCTCTCTCACACCAACCGCCCACATCCCCCGCTTCATGCGGGGGATCCAAAGATCTTACCCAATTCCTACATGCCTCGGACAAGCCGAGGCATGTAGGGAGTTGCGAGGAATGTCGGAGTTTGTGGGTTTATTGAGAGAAATGATGGCATCTTGCAAAATACGCTCATTCCCATGTAACTCAAACTTAACCATTTTGCATAAGTTATGTAAAAAATAAATTTATACATATTTATCCACAAGATATTCGCATCTTTATCCTCTTGCTATCTTATAAAAAACACACTATATTGTGTTTAATAACGATCATCCATCTATATATAGTGTTTTATACCCATACACCATTTGGAGAAACCATGTCAACCACTTTAGAATCAGCGCCCTCATTAACCCCTGTAAATCACTTCGAACTCAATGCCAATGCCCCAGGTGCACTCAAAACCATCAAACGTAATGGCAAAGTGGTTTCATATGATGAGAATAAAATCTCAGTAGCCTTGACCAAAGCGTTCATCGCTATCGAAGGCCCTAATGCGGTCGCTTCAAATCGAATTCGAGAACAAATTGAACTCTTGGTTCAACAAGTGAATAAAGCATTGAATCGCCACTCACCCACTGGCGGTAGTATTCACATTGAAGACATTCAAGACCAAGTTGAATTAGCCTTAATGCGAAGTGGTCACAATAAAGTTGCGCGTGCTTATGTGCTCTATCGTGAAGAGCGACGCAAAGCGCGTGATCTTACCCTCCAAAAACAAAACCAGAACAAAGATGCGAACGTCAAATTAATCACGTTGCCTGATGGCACCGTACAACCTTTAGATTTGGAGCGACTCAATACGATAGTCAATGAAGCTTGTCGTGATTTAGACCAAGTGAAAGGCGACCCTATTATCAAAGACGCGTTGCGTAATTTGTATCAACAAGCCAGTTTAGCCGATGTCCATAAAGTCTTGATTATGGCGGCTCGCACCCTCATTGAAACTGAGCCAAATTATACGTATGTCAGCGCACGTTTATTGCTCGATAGTTTGCGGACTGAAGCGTTGACTCATTTGGGGCTACGCACGGAAGCTACTTTTGATGAAATGATTGCATTGTATCCCTCGTACTTCAAAACCTATCTCGCGAACGGCATCGAACAAGGTATTCTTGATCCCAAACTCGCTGATTTTGATCTAGAGCAATTGGGTAAAGCATTGCTGCCATTACGAGATATGCAATTTACTTATTTGAGTTTGCAAACCTTGTATGATCGTTATTTTATTCATCAGGATGGGATTCGTTATGAATTGCCACAAGCATTTTTTATGCGTGTCGCAATGGGACTCGCTGCCCGTGAACACGATAAAAATGCCAAGGCGATCGAGTTTTATACCCTATTATCTTCCTTTGATTATATGGCATCTACCCCAACTTTATTTAATTCTGGGACCGTACGTCCACAACTGTCGAGTTGCTATTTAACCACCGTCCCGGATCATTTGGATGGCATTTATTCTGCGTTAAAAGACAATGCGCTACTCTCCAAATTCGCAGGCGGCTTAGGCAACGATTGGACACCCGTACGTGCAATGGGGGCTCATATTAAGGGCACCAATGGCAAATCACAAGGCATTGTACCGTTCTTAAATGTTGCAGATGCGACTGCCGTTGCAGTCAATCAAGGCGGCAAGCGTAAAGGTGCTGTATGTGCTTATTTAGAGTGTTGGCATTTAGACGTCGAAGAATTCTTAGAATTACGTAAAAATACAGGTGACGATCGCCGTCGTACACACGATATGAATACCGCGCTTTGGATTCCGGATTTGTTCATGAAACGTGTCTTTGCGGAAGGAGATTGGACATTATTTTCTCCAAATGACGTTCCTGATCTGCATGAATGTTATGGGAAAACATTTGAAACCGCTTATTTAGGGTATGAAGCAGCCGTACAATCCGGTGACATCAAACACAGTACAACG
>CAZBSX010000079.1:4187-7274 GCA_964494305.1 uncultured Legionella sp.
TGCCCGCTATCAAGCTTTGGCGTAAAATGCTCTCTATGCTGTTTGAAACTGGCCATCCTTGGTTAACCTTTAAAGACGCATGTAATCTACGCTCTCCTCAACAACATGCCGGCGTAATTCATAGCTCGAATTTGTGTACAGAAATCACACTCAATACCTCAGTAGATGAAATTGCGGTATGTAATTTAGGCTCGATCAATTTACCCGCGCATATCATAGATGGTCAGTTGGATGCAGCCAAATTGCGGCGTACCATTAGCACTGCAGTTCGCATGCTGGATAATGTCATCGATATCAATTATTACTCGGTCCCCCAAGCACGCAATTCTAACCTCAAACATCGTCCAGTTGGTTTAGGCATTATGGGCTTTCAAGATGCACTCTATGCGCTAAAATTGGATTATACATCCACAGAAGCGTTGGACTTTGCCGATACCTCGATGGAGTTAATTTCTTATTACGCGATCGAAGCATCCTCTGCTTTGGCGAAAGAACGTGGGTTATATTCGAGCTATGAAAATTCATTATGGAGCAAAGGCATTCTACCGATTGATTCTATTAATCTTTTACAGCAAGCTCGCGGCAAATTCCTCGAACAAGATCGCTCACAAAAATTAGATTGGGAAGCATTACGCGTCACCGTACGTACCCAAGGGATGCGCAATTCCAATGTGATGGCGATTGCACCTACTGCGACCATTTCCAATATTTGTGGTGTGTCACAATCGATCGAACCTACATACCAGAACTTGTATGTCAAATCGAATTTATCAGGAGAATTTACTGTCGTTAATCCCTATTTGGTTGCTGATCTGAAGGCTCTTCAGCTTTGGGATGAAGTCATGGTCAATGATCTCAAATATTTCGATGGTAGTGTGCAACCGATTAATCGCATCCCTGACGAACTCAAGCGCCGTTACGCGACTGCATTCGAAATCGATCCCATGTGGTTAGTGGAAGCCGGTTCACGTCGACAAAAATGGATTGACCAGGCCCAATCTTTAAATATTTACATGGCAAAACCATCCGGTAAAAAACTCGATGACCTGTATCGCCAAGCTTGGTTGCGTGGCTTAAAAACCACCTATTATCTACGAAGCATCGGCGCATCGAACGCTGAAAAATCAACCATCACAGATGGTGCTCTAAATGCAGTGAGCTCTGAAGAGCCCAAAGTTTGCTCTATTCTTGACCCAGATTGCGAAGCATGCCAGTAATCCCCAAGTAGGTTGCACCGCAGTGCAACCTACTTCATTGATAACTTGGTTGGGCTTAAGCTCAACCTACAAAAATTTAGGAGAACATCATGAATGACGCTACCGCAGCGAATGAATACGCTACTGTTAATCTGAGTGGCCTCGAAGAATTGGAAATGGGGGCCGATCGCATTCATGTGGATGATAAACAGATCATTAACTGTCGCGCCGATCTCAATCAATTGGTTCCGTTTAAATATACTTGGGCTTGGGACAAATATTTAACAGGATGCGCAAATCATTGGATGCCGAATGAAATTAGTATGAGTGCTGATTTGGCGTTGTGGCGTGATCCAAATGGCTTGAGTGACGATGAGCGTATGATCATCATGCGTAATTTAGGATTTTTTTCTACAGCAGATTCTTTAGTCGCGAATAATTTGGTCTTGGCCGTTTACCGCCATATTACGAACCCAGAATGTCGTCAGTATTTATTGCGACAAGCCTTCGAAGAAGCATTGCATACGCACGCCTACCAATACGTCATTGAAAGCTTGAGCTTGGATCAAGCTGCTGTGTTTAATATGTACCGAGAAATCCCCTCAGTAGCCAGTAAAGCCATGTGGGCATTGCCATTCACTCAAAGCTTGGCCGATCCTACATTTCATACGGGTACCCCTGAAAACGATCAACGGCTCTTACGCGATTTGATTGCATTTTATGTGGTCTTTGAAGGGATTTTCTTTTATGTCGGCTTCACGCAAATTTTATCGATGGGTCGCCGCAATAAGATGGTAGGTACTTCGGAACAATTCCAATACATTCTACGCGACGAATCGATGCATATGAATTTTGGGATTGATGTGATCAATCAAATTAAGATTGAGAATCCACATTTATGGACCAATGAATTCAAACAAGAAATTATTACCCTGATCCGAGAAGGCGTTGCTTTAGAATACCAATACGCTCGCGATACCATGCCACATGGCATCCTGGGTATGAATGCAGAAATGTTTGAAGAGTATATTCATTTTATTGCCAATCGCCGGTTTAATCAAATTGGCTTACCTGAGCAATACCCTGGCGCAGAAAACCCATTCCCTTGGATGAGTGAGATGATGGATCTCAAGAAAGAGAAAAACTTCTTTGAAACTCGGGTTATTGAGTATCAAGCAGGCGGCACACTGTCTTGGGAAGATGAATAATTATTACCAATCACCTCAGGAGCGGCTATATTTGGCCGTTCCTTGCTATACACCTTATTTGTTAATACTCTCTTAAGCTTTGCTCAGTAGGATAATAAGCACACTCGTGCTCACGTGGAACGCGTCAATGGAAATGCGGTCAGAAATACCTCTCTTGAGTTTCAGCGATATTCACACTCTTTTAACCCACAATTTAGGCTTACGCTTAACCGATCGCCTCGATGAAGTCAGTACAGGTGGTATTGGTGATGCTATCCCCCTAAGCGCTTTAGGAGATGGCAAACAGAGTATTCACTTTGTAACACTCTGTACCCGGTTGTTATGGCATGATTTAGATGAGTCTACCCAAACCCAATATAGACAAGAATTAAATAAAATTTTCAACAACTTCGCCGATCCAAACGCAGATGATGTCACATGTGTCCCAAGCTTAATCTTAACGTATGCTCGTTTGATCAAACTTGAACACACCAATAGCACACCTACCGAAGATTATCGCTTGCCCAAGACTGAAGAAATATTCTTGCTCGACATCTATGAAAAATCAGGTGGTGCATTATCATTAGATCTTATTTTTGATCAGAACTCTAATTATTATGCAGACTTGCCATCCTTGCGCCTGCATTTGAGTAACGATTTTAATCAATTACTGCAACGTCGCTTAAGCATCAATCACGCGTATT
>CAZBSX010000080.1:0-7216 GCA_964494305.1 uncultured Legionella sp.
GCACAGATCCGGTATAAATAATGCTACCACCGCACTTTTTTTCATACATCACGCGCAACGCAGCACGCGTTGTGAGAAATGCACCATCCAAATGTACCGCTAACATCATGCGCCAATCCGCTAATGACAGCTGATCAACGGGATCAATATGTTGAACCCCAGCATTACTGATTAATATATCGAGCTGCCCAAAATGTTTGACCCCTTCAGCAATACCCGCATCTACTTGTGCTTCAGACGTAACATCCATCATAACCCCAATGGCTTTTCCACCGTTATCACAAATCGTTTTCGCAATAGCCGTTGCTGCAGATAAGTCACGGTCAGCAATAATCACTTTTGCGCCATGCTGTACATAGACCTGAGCCATATGCAGACCAATGCCGCTGGCACTGCCTGTGATCAATGCTACTTTATCTTGAATGCTCATGACGATGTCTCCTTTTCAAAATTACCCTAAATAATCATAGACCACTTCGCCATAAGGCAACGTTAAATCCGTTAAAATATGGTGAGCAGACACTACTTTTTTGATGGGTAGATCGACAACAGGCGCTAAAGCATGTGAAAAAAACTGCAAAGCAGCAGGTCCAGACCAGGCACTTTTAATCACAATATCTTGCATGGTATAGCGCACCAACTCACAAATTCGCAATGTTCCATCCACGTGTGGAATAATTTTGAGCAAAAATCCAGGCATTTCCAATGCTTTTTTACATTCGGCATGATCTAAAGGTGCATACTTATACCCCATGGTACCAATCGCAACATAGATAGAATCATAGCGCAACTTACCTATCAACGTATCTGCCTCAACCTCTAAACTCACGCTTGCCAGTTTTTTTGGAAAGCCCCACAATTCTCGCCCAGCAACAATAGGAGATAAGACATCTAAATACATTGCATGGACATAACTGCCGATTTGTCCTTCAAATTCGACTTGAATGACTTGCCCACTCTCAGTGTACGAACCAAACCCATTAGAATCTGGCATTCGAATAAACTCATATTTAACAATAGGATTCACAACGTTTAAAGGTTCAGGAACAAGTCGTTGCAAGGCCTGCATATCGGTTTCATAAGAGATAATAAAATACTCTCGATTGACAAAATGATAGGGCCCCTTGGGGTAAGCAGGAGAATGCAACGGCATAGAAAAACTTTGTTTCACCACATCCACTGCTTTCATAGTCCTCTCCCTAAAATTTCTAGTCGAGCAAACGCGATAAATTGTTAGGTGCTTCATATACTCTGAGTTTCAAGTCTGCAGTTGGTCGATTCCATTGGCTGGCTTCTGCCAAAGCTGATCTCGCATCGCGGTAACCCACATCTGCCCGTTTTTGGATGGTTACCCGACCAAAGTCATAATCTTTTGCCACGCCACGATGAACTCTGGCACTATACGTAATATGGACTACAGTAATATGACAGGGTGTAATGCCACCGCACACCACAAGAACATCTTCGATTTCTTTTAATTGTTCTGCATTGAGTGTTTGGGTCAATTTTTTCAATTCAGATTTCAGATAAAATCTTTCGATATGATGCTGGATGACTCGCTGCGCATGGGTACTATAATTGATATCTTTCACGCGTTCTGCAACACCGGACATATTGGTCGGAATAAATGGAGAACCGCCAAAGCAATCAATCACAAAACAAAGCGTGTCGGCTCTAGGGATGGCATCAAAAATAACCTCCAACGGTGTGTTCGAATGAATGCCACCATCCCAGTAGTATTCGTTATTAATTTTAACTGCAGGAAATCCCGGCGGCAGTGCAGCACTTGCCATAATATGTTCAGGACCAATTTTATAATGAATATTGTTAAAATATCGTAATAAGCCGTTGCTTACCTGCACAGCACCTAAACTTAGGCGGGTTTCGCTACGGTTCAAAATGTCAAAATCTATTAATTCTAGTAACGTTTTACGTAATGGCTCCATATCATAAATACTTAATTTATCTGGGGTTCCGGCAACTTGGATGTATGGTGAACACCAACGAGGTCTAAAAAACCCTTTTTGACCTATCGAAGCGGATAGTTTTGCACTCCAATCGTGGTACATATCTGACGTTACATCATTGTGACCCCAAATATCCATCGGTGTATGTGAAGATACTCTGTGCCAGAATTCTTCTAATTTTGGAATTTTGTTTTCAGGCGTATTCCCAGTGAGAATCCCACCTTGAATAGCGCCAATGGATGTGGCTGCGATCCAATCAGGTTCATATCCGGCTTCGTGTAAGGCTTTCATCACGCCCATTTGATAGGCACCTAATGCTCCCCCACCATGTAAAACATACGCAACGCGAGAAAACCCATCTTCACGCTTGGGTTTGGGTGTCGCAAAGCGATCTGCATCCGGATTATCATACACAGGATCGGTTGGAAGATGGTGGCTATCCTTTTGCACCTGCTTGGCCCATAAATAGTGTTATCTTTAAGGTATAGACCAAACAATTTAGATTAGCAATTGAGGCAAGATGTGGGTATTTGAATTGTGCCCTAGAAAAATAATAGTACTGAGCTATTTTATCGTGATAAAATAGCAATATTGCGTGATAACGTATTATTTTTTAAACTGATATAAAAACTAAAAATCTGAATAAGAATAAATTTAAAAGGATCTTGGAATGAGAAAAATGTGTGGTTTTTTAGCTTTGTTATCAACATGGTCACTGCACGCTGGGACCATGGAGACGACTATGACAGAAAATCCTTGGTACGGTTCAATTGGCGCAGGTTATTCCTGGACATCACTCCCTGGTATCAATAACCCCAACTCGAGTGAATGGGATGCATCAATTGAAGGTTATAATAGTAGTTTGGGCAACCGTGGTTTTTATACGTTTGAAATCGGCAAACAAGTCCAACATTACGTCGATGTGAGTTTGATGTATCTCAATCATGAAACATTTAATTATCAAATGTTTCAGCAAGGCATTTCAAGTACAGAAGGCTTTACCGGTGGAGAGCGTAACCGCTATTTCAACTTAAATAATCGTGCATTATTGATCAGTGGTTTTTTACATCCTGATCACAATTGGTACAAAATTAGCACTATAGCACTGAGCCCTTTTATTGGGGGTGGTGTTGGGTATGCCTTAAATCAAATTGATAATTTCTATACTGTTGGTACGGTCAATGTCTCAGGTACAGCTGTTGGTTCCACCTCTTCGATTGGTAATCAAGTGAGTACCAATAGTTTTGCTTGGCAAGCGTCTGCAGGGCTCAGCATTCGTCCCATTAATCATCTTAGCTTGGACGTGGGCTACCGGTATTACGATGGTGGTAATTTTGAGACCTCAAATGCCGTGTATGCAAATTCTGGCGGCCTAAACGCTGCTACACCGTGGTCTGGTCATCTCGCAGCGAATCAATTGTTTGTCGACTTTAAATTTACTATGTAAATAGACGATCAACTCAAAATCCTTGTTGAAGCAAGGCTTCGTTTCGAAGCTCTGCTTCTCCGCTCGCAATCATCGTGACCAATAATTGTTCTTGAGCTTGAGAGTATGTGGGCGAGAAGCCCGTGAATGTGAACAAACTTGGGCTCTAGTTCAGAACTGACCACATACAAAAATCGATCCAATGATGGCTTTATGTAGTAAAAAAATACATTTTTCTGTATAATGTGCTCAAAATTTAATTATTTTGTCTGGAAGTAAGATATGAAAAAGAAGCGAACGAATGGATTGTATGGCTACCTTGAAAATTTTTATCAGACCCACACACTAAACGAGTTCGCAATCAGAAAATCACTCAACTTAGAGCATGAGGCATTCTATATTGAGGTCGATCATTCAAATCAGACTAATTTTCAGTTAGCGAATGACTGGATATTTCACGAAAAACATCTCACCGTAGAGCGACGTTCTTACCATGAAACGACTAAAAAAATGGGAACTCATGGCACTTTATGTTTTAAAAATAAGAAAGACAAACATTTGCTGTGCAAAATTCATGTTTATCTTGATGAGCAAGGACATTTTAGTGGCGCGTATCAAATAAAGGTATTAGACATTCGAACGCAACCTGCAGAGGTTCTTTCTGTTTATGATTATGACGCAGATGAGGCCTCGTCAGATAATTTGACACCCAACCATGGGGTCGCTTTGTCTAAAAAGCAAATTCTGGAACAGATAGTGCCTTGTCAGGAAAAATTATTTTATTTATTAAGTTTGAAAAATAAAGAGTATTGTGATCTTTCAGATAAAATACGGGGTATCAACGAAGAATTGGCATATGCTATGGAAAATGCCGATAGAATAAAATCAGATGCATCTTATCGGCAGGCTGTAATCACCATCGCAGAGAATTTTAGTCAACTAGTACAGACCATCAATTGTTATAGTGACTACAACGAGTACTCAGACGCTTTTTTAATAAAAATGATAGCTTGGTTGAAGCAATGCAAGCAGGAAAAAGAATCGCAATTAATCGCACCAGTCAATGAGACTCGCAGTCTTGTAAGCTCAATGAATACTCTCGGCTCTGTATCACCCGGCCCAAATAAGATTGAACAAAGCACAATTAAAATGATGATCAACAAGATTTTGTTGTTGATAGGGAATCAAGACCTAAAAGATATGCCGGCATTGAAATTACTTCAGGTTGTGCAAGACTTGACGGATATTAATCAAAGTTTTTTTCTATATGAGCTCAGTTATGAAACCCCAGAAGATAAAAAATTCCTTATTCAAGAGCGCTCAAGGTTATCCGCCTATCCTTACACGAGTGATGTTGCTGGTTTTTTTCGACAACGTATTTTAACAGGTGATCAAAGTGTTATGAGTGCTTTGAATGAGTGTTCTCATATAAAATTTGATTTTTTATCGCTTTTTGAGGCGTTGTTGGAAGAGATCGAGTCATTAGATGACGATACGGAACTTTGTCAAAAATTAATTTCTACAGCGCATCATTTTTACAATACCTCTGATTTATACAAAGCGTATGTGATGTTTAGAATGAGAGAATATTTTCCTTTGGCTACCAACTACAACCGACTTGGGTTACTTGGTGACTTATATCGCCGAGGCAAGCTCAGTGCATTTAAAATGTATTTACAACAGAAATATCCGTTGAATGATGTTGCGTCAAGCTTTGGCGTTTATGGATTTGATCCTATGACGACTATATTTATGCTATCAAGTGAAAATTCAACAGATTTAAAGCCTCCTGTGTTGCCATATATCGCCGCCCTGTTGGAGCATAATGCGCCTATTGCCTGTGTTCACACCCCGTTGCCACCTTTTTCTACTCATTTTGAGGGGGGAGACTCTAACGCTAAAAATAGTAAAAAACTCAGTGTTCTGGGTGTTTTCAATGTAGTAAAATCTGCCAAGGCTCGCGTTGTACAAACAAGAATACCTCGTATGTCGGAAGCAGATCTTAAGTTTGCGAAACAATGGTCTTCAGCAAAAAATATTTTGGAGTTGGCGTTAAACATGTTAGTTCCTGATCCCGAACTAATCTTATTAATCGCACAGTATTGTGATCTTGAAACCTGCTTACTGGAATTAGTGAAAATGATTCACACATATGATCATGTCCATATGATGGTGGCGCGCAATCCGGCATTAAACCCAGCTATCTCAATTTATCCCGATACCGAAGCTTTGATAAAAGCAAGAGACGAAATGGAGGCGCTTGTTATCGAGGGCCCTCCTTCCATTCGATATCTTTTTGCTTTTTCTGAAAATCCTGCTATTCCGAATTTGGGCCCACGCACTGAGTGCTTTGAAAAATTAAGTCTTTATATTCATCAGCAATTGCAATCAAAGCGTTTTTCTGATGATGATATTACTCGAGGTTTCCAAAATCTGAGCAAAGGCTTTATTGAGCAAAGAATTGCAAAGAAAGACCTCTCTTTGGCGTCGAGCTATTGTTTCGCTGCTATTGTGGCTCAGAGTTCAGTATCTGCCCTGGACTCTAAAGGATATAAAAATATACTGTCATTGATGTGGCGTTATACTCAGCTCAATAGCGTTGGCTTTGCACTAGGATGCCCGACGTCAGCTTATAGTCTGGGCGTACCAGATATGGCACAGTTTAAAGTAAATATTGTTCCGATGCTCAGCGATTCGGTTAGAGAAGCGCTTCAAAACGATCCACAATATAACGCGATAATGAAAGATTTTGACGCCATATTGACACCACCTCTAGTAGCAGTAGAAAGCCGAAATGAAAGTGACTCACACACTGCGGTTAGTGGCTACCGCCCCAATTAAACCTCCGTCCCTGATCTTGGTAAAACTTCATCTGGGATTTCAACGCCCTCTGCTCGTTGATGTAAATAGACACTTTCATGGGCAAGACGCGAAATAAAATTACTAAATTTAAGACGAATTCACCTAATCAAGCGTTTCGCACATTCTTGATACTTCAAAATCATAATTAGTTTTATCGGTGATCTTTTGCGACCAAAACAAAAATAACAAGCTGAACGGTGCAATTAGAGCAAGATCAAACGGAAATTTGAGCAATCCAGTACCTGCAAATGACCCATAATACGAGATCAATAACAGCATCATCATATACGCGATAAACCAATATAAGGTCCGTCCCTGACGAAATGGATTGATCTTCTTATAAGCGCTGTAAAAAACCAGTCCCACCAATAGCGCTAAATTTAATTTCCACAGTGTATCAAAACCACACCAATACAGCATTAAATTACACAGATAAAACGAAATATTTGCAATAACCCAGCCAAAACGTAATTGAAACGGACGACGCATAGTGGGCTGTAATCGCCGCAACGCCAATAAACAAATGGGGCCTACACCATAGGATAAGATACTGGCTGAAGAAAGAAACGCGACTAATTTTTGCCAACCAGGAAAGGGTAAAAATGATAAAATTCCTACTAAAAAATTGACGTATAAGCTCACATAGGGAATCTTGTGTCGGTTCACTTTTAAGAAAATTCTGGGCAAATGGTGATGTAAAGCCATGCCATAGATAATTCGCGAAGTCGCAGCAGTATAGACCAAAGTCGTACCGAACGGTGAAAACGTCGCATCAATCATCAATAGACTTGCAACCCATCCTAAACCGAGTAAGAGTGTTAAGCCAACCAAAGGACCACTATCACCTGGGTAATGTAAATTTACCCAGCCATGCGTCAGATACGTTTTCGGAACCGCAACAATAAAGCTTAATTGCAGCATAAAATAAAGCAGAAACCCAATCAAAACAGCTCCCAGTATC
>CAZBSX010000081.1:0-7191 GCA_964494305.1 uncultured Legionella sp.
CAATAAGATTGGTAAAGATGCTTAACACCATCATTAATAGTGCCAAACCATCCACGCCTAAACTATAGCGGATCCCCAACGCCGGCATCCAAGCCAAATCTTCCGTAAATTGCATTGCATCTAGATTCGGATCAAACGCGCGCAACAACGGAACACATAGCCCGCCAGTGACTAATACCGTCAACAATGTCAACCAACGAGATACGCGAGGGTACGTATCCGATCCCAACATAAATACCACAATCCCGCTAATAATGGGTATCCAAATTAATTCACTCAGCACATGCTGCATAGCCACTCACCTATAATCACGTTCTAACCCATTAAAAACCACATTAAAAACCCAAATAACCCAAGAATCATCACCAAAACATAATGATAAAGATACCCATCCTGGATGCCACGTGAACGTGTTGCAGCCCATCGAATCATCTTGCCACTGCCATTCACCATCGCACCATCAATCATCGCTTGGTCTCCGACACGGTAAAACACACGCCCTAACCATTTAGAGCCATTCATAAATACGTGCTCATTTAACCAGTCAAACCCATATTTGTTCAGTAAAATTCGGTAGAGCCATTGACTGTGTTGTACAATTTTCCCGGGTACAGATGGATAAACGATGTACAACAGCCAAGCGAATACTATCCCGGCTATGGTCAACCAGAATACCTGCGACTGCCAAGCATGACCTAATGCAGCTAACGGAGAATGAATTTCGTGTGCAATCTTGCTTAAAACATCATGCGCTGGCAAAACATGCACCGCGTCCGCCAGTAAGCCCGGGTGATTTAAAATCATAGGTGCATACAGAATATAACCAAGAATAACGGATGGAATCGCTAATAAAACAAGCGGCAATCCAATGACCCACGGTGATTCATGCACATGGGCATACGTTTCATGATCCATACGAGGCTCACCATGGAAGACCATGAAGAAAGAGCGGAACGAATACAACGCCGTCACCAATGCGCCTAATAATACACACCAATATGCGTAGGATGCGCCAGGTAAATCTGACAATTGCGCGACTTCGATAATCGTATCTTTCGAGAAAAATCCGGCAAAAGGTGGCACTGCGCACAAGGCCAAACTACCGATAATAAACGTCACATACGTTAATGGCATTTTCGATTTTAAGCCACCCATTTTTCGCATATCTTGCTCATGGTGCATCCCCATAATTACGGAACCCGCACCCAAGAATAGTAAAGCTTTGAAACAAGCATGCGTTAACAAATGAAAAATCCCGGCCGAATACGCAGAAGCACCCATTGCCACCATCATGTATCCCAATTGAGATAACGTAGAATAAGCCACAACTCGCTTGATATCATTCATCACCAAAGCCAAAATTCCGGTAAACAACGCGCCCGTCGCACCAATCACCAACACGACACTGAGCGCTGTCTCCGAAAGCTCCATCAAAGGCGAAATGCGTGCGACCATGAACACACCGGCTGTCACCATCGTAGCAGCATGAATCAATGCTGAAATTGGCGTGGGACCTTCCATCGATTCAGGTAACCACACATGCAATGGCACCTGCGCTGATTTTCCCATCGCACCGACAAAAAGTAGCAAACAAATCACGGTAATCAATGACCAAGAATGACCAGCAAATAAAGTAATCTCTTGCGTAGATAGTTTCGCCGCATGTTGAAAAACGTTCTGATAATCAATGCTTCCCGCATACGCTAAGAGCAAGCCAATCCCTAAAATAAATCCGAAATCACCCACGCGATTGACCAAAAATGCTTTCAGACTTCCTTGATTGGCTGATTCTTTTTGATACCAAAATCCAATCAGTAAGTAAGAGACTAAGCCAACCCCCTCCCAACCAAAAAATAATTGGAGAAAATTGTTCGCGGTGACCAACATCAACATCATAAACGTAAATAATGAAATATATGAAAAGAAACGCTGATAGCCATCGTCATCTGCCATATACCCGATGCTATAGATATGCACTAAAAAAGAAACAAAAGTCACAACGACCAACATAACAGCAGTCAGTGAATCGATCAAAAATCCAATATGAAAATCATAAGGAAAGACATCGCCCCCACTCGCCCATGTATATAAATTGACATTCAAAATTCCTTCATGCTGCAGAAGCAATCGCATGGCAACATGAATTGACAACGTCAATGCAACACCAACCCCAAGAATCGTAATGCAATGCGCGCCTACTCGGCCTATTTGCTTACGCAGTAATCCAGCCAAGATCGAGCCAATTAAGGGGGCTAAAACGATGATCAAACAACACGTCAATATACTCACATTCTTATCCTTTTAACTGATTCATATGCGCCACGCTAATATCTCCGCGATTACGATACAACAGCATCACAATGGCCAACCCGATAGCAGCTTCTGCCGCTGCAACCGTTAAAATAAAAAAGACAAAAACTTCTCCTGCTGTACCACCCAATTGATGAGAAAACGCAACCAAATTGGTATTCACCGCCAAGAGCAATAATTCGATACAGACCATCAATAAAATCACGTTACGGCGATGGACAACCATGCCAAACAAGCCTAGGCCGAATAAAATCGCAGACAATACTATATAATGAGATACAGGGATCATGTTATTCCTTATTGATTTCTGTTTGCATGGCAACCAAAGTCACACGATCTTCGCGGCGTACTAACAATTGTGCAAGAATATTTTGTCTCTTCGAGGTCGACGGCGCGTGTCGATGGGCTAATGTAATTGCGGCAATGATAGCGACTAATAAAATCACCGAAGCAAGCTCGAACGCCAAAACATAATGAGTATATAACACCATACCAATGGCCTGCGTATCCGACAGCATAGAATGACTAACTACTGGACTATCACGCAACACACCCGTCGCAGGTAACGCACCATATAAAAGAGCAACCAATACACAGACCAACAACAATCCTATCGGCAAATATCGGAATAAACGCGTGCGAGTGGATTCCACGTCAATATTGACCATCATAACCACGAATAAAAACAAGGTCATCACGGCACCGACATAGACGAGCACCAAAATTAATGCTAAAAATTCAGCATTCATCAACAGCCATAATACGGAGCTAGAAAAAAAGCCAAAGACCAAAAATAAAACGCTACGCACAGGATTCGATTGCGTCACAATCATCACTGCCGACAATACCGTTAGTCCAGCAAAACAATAAAAAATAATTTCTTGCAAACTCATCATATCCCCATTCACGTCAATCACCATTGTCGTGGTGCAGACACCTATCTATCGATAAGGTGCATCTTCCGCACGATCAGCAGCCAATTGCGCTTCCATTAAATCGCCAATTGCCAATAATTTTTCTTTCGTTAAAATATTTTGTCCACGCTCTGTCATATGTACATGCTGAATCGACGTTACAACGATCGAATCCACAGGACACGACTCTTCGCAGAGACCACAACTGATGCATTTGAAGGCATCCACATCATAGCGTGTTGTACGGCGCGATCCATCGGCACGTGGTTCCGATTCAATCGTAATCGCTAAAGCAGGACAAACCGCTTCACACAATTTACATGCAATACAGCGTTCTTCACCATTTGGATAACGTCTGAGCGCTAACATCCCTCGAAAACGCTGCGACGTCGGTGTTTTTTCCTCAGGAAATTGCACTGTGATTTTTTTCTTAAAAAAATACCGACCTGTGAGCAACAAACCACGAAATAAGTCGACCAACAAATAGCTACGAATATAGTGCTTCAGATATCGATACGTTTTCTTCATTCCAATTCTCACTAAAACCAAGGTTTTACTTTAAACAACACCATCAATGCCGTAACAATGACCCAAACGATAGTCCCTGGAATCAAGACCTTCCAGCCCAAACGCATCAATTGGTCATAACGATATCGCGGAAAAGTCGCTCTTATCCAGATATAAAAAAACAAGAAAAATGATACTTTTAATAATAACCAAACAATACCAGGCACAAAGAAAAATAAATTATCTAAAAATGGCAACCCCTCAAAAGGAGATAACCACCCACCGACAAATAATAGAGTTAATACCACCGAAATCAAAATCATGCTTGCATATTCGGCTAAGAACAACATTCCAAATCCAATCGCAGAATATTCCACGTGAAATCCAGCAACAATCTCAGACTCACCTTCGGCCATATCGAAGGGTGCACGATTCGTTTCTGCGATACCCGATATCCAAAATATAATAAATAATGGCAATAGAGGCACACACCACCAATGTAGAATACCCCCATGCTGAGAATGGACGATATCGGACAAATTCATACTATTTGCAGCCAGTAATACGCCTACGAAAGCAAATCCCATCGGAATTTCGTAAGAAATGGTTTGCGCCGCAGAACGCATTGCTCCGAGCATAGCGTATTTAGAATTAGACGCCCAACCCGCAATAAGAATACCGTAAACCGCTAAGGAGCTTAAGGCGAATAAAAACAACACACTGGCATTAATATTGGCCAACACCAACCCTTCATCAAATGGAATAACCGCCCAACCAACCAAGGCTGGGACAAGTGCAAACAGCGGTGCAATTCGAAATAAATAGCGATTAGAATGCGTGGGAATCACTATTTCTTTGAGAATCATCTTAATCAAATCGGCAAAAGGCTGGAGTAGCCCACGAAACCCAACGCGATTTGGGCCAATACGGCATTGTATATATCCAATCACCTTCCGTTCTGCATACGTCAAATACGCCACGGACAGCAGTAATGGTAAAACAATAATCAGAATTTTAATCACAACCCAAAGCAATATGCTGATATCATGTAACATACGTTGACCTATCTTATTGTTATTGCCCCAAATGCTGAGCCCAAATCAATGGTTTCCAACATAGCATTTGCAACCCAAACCGTATCTTCAGCAATGCGATCATCGCGAATCAGCGGCAATGTTACGCCAATGTCCCCTTGAGATACAGTCGCCATCTCGCCTAAATTCAACCGATTCGCTGTTGCAGAATGCACGCGAACACACGCAGACTCTGCAGCCCCACACGTTTGCAATGCACCCGAATGCCGTACAATCATATCGCTTCGATACAACGGCCATTCTCCGACACGGACCAATTCATCGCCATTGTTGGGTAACGCATCCGGGCTAAAGACACCCTGCACATCATGCAACATTGAATATTGGCGTTGTACCTCTTGTAATACGTCTTCGCTCGATACATAGTCAAAACCAGCGCAATGTAAATGATTCGCCAATACACGTAAGACCTTCCATGCGGGACGTGCTTCACCATGCGGTGCTAAAGCACCCGTCGTCGTTTGCCAATTGCCATCAAGATTAATGTACGTCCCTGAAGTTTCTGCAAACGGCGCAATTGGTAAAATCACATCGGCATACTCTTCGAGTGTTTCCGATTCAAACGCAGAAAAAGCAATCACGTGTTCAGCAGCCAACATAGCACGCCGTGCGCTAAACGGATTAGCACAATCAAAATCTGGTTCGACTGCAAGCAATAAATAACCTTTCATTTTGGCAGCCAAGGCAGCTTGCACATCGAGACCTGGCTGTTCTACAGGTTTGCCTGCAACCGTACGATGCGGCACCATCCCGGCTAAAGAAGCACCCGCCGCATTCGCACCAGCAGTGAAATGAACGAGCTTCGCACCACTATATTTTGCAATAGCACTCAGTAAAGTTCGGATCACCGCTGCTTGCGGATGATTGTCGCATAATGCGCCACTGACAATCACAGCATCAGGCAAGGATAATTCTTGGGCCAGATTCTTACTTTGCTGGGTCGCTTTTAATCCCGATATTAATTGTTGCTCGGACGCGAGGAGATCTGATTTTTTCTTCACCAAGGACATTAAAATCAAAGCCAAGTGCTTAGGTAAATCTTGCGGAGAAACAATGAGTTTTTCTTTCAAGGAAAAGCGATAGGCATAATCCACCACATTTAAGGCACAGATCACCGCACCATTCTGGGCCGCTTTACGCAGTCTAAGCCCCGCCAGTGGCACTTCACGATCCACGTTACAGCCCACCATCACAATATGCTGTTGCTTCTCAAGCTCCGCATAGCGGAGTGTGTTCTTGGATAACACGGGTAGGAAAGTTTGATCTCGAAAATCAGTTTGTTGTAATCGATAATCAAGATTATGCACGCCCATGGCTCGCATCATTTTCTGGAGCAAATAGCATTCTTCTAAAGTCGACGAAGGTGAGGCAAACGCAGCAAAATACTCTGGTCCATGTTGCGTGACAATCTGCTGAATCGAATCAGCGGCGAAATTCAATGCAGTTTGCCAATCCACATATTCCCAAACTCCATCGCGCTTAATTTTAGGTTGTGCAGCCCGACGCGGATGCTGCAAGCCCAGATAAGAAAATCGATCGCGATCGGACAACCAAGTTTCATTAATAGGCTCATGCTCTTTGGGGACGACACGCATTAAACTATTTCGACGGGTATGTAAATAAATATGTGACCCCAAACAATCATGTGGCGCAATTCCAGAAGATTGAGTCATTTCCCAAGGACGCGCGGTAAAACGATACGGTTTTGACGTCAACGCGCCCACCGGACATAAATCAATGATATTGCCTGACACTTCTGAGACCATGCTATGCTCAACATACGTACTGATTTGCATGTCCTCGCCGCGACCAATCCCCCCTAATTCAGCCAAGCCGGCAACTTCGTCGCCAAATCTGACGCAACGGGTACATTGAATACAACGCGTCATCTCGGTTGCAATCAAGGATCCCAAATCATCATCTGCCACAACGCGCTTGCTTTCCTCGTAAATCGATTGATCCCGTCCATATCCCGTGGCAACATCTTGTAGTTCACACTCACCACCTTGATCGCAAATCGGACAATCTAAGGGATGGTTAATCAACAAAAACTCCATCACTGCTTCTTGAGAACGCAATGCAGCCGGTGATTTCGTAAACACTTTCATCCCATCATTGACGGGCGTGGCGCAAGCCGGTACAGTTTTACGGTTCGATTCAACTTCAACCAAACACATTCGACAATTTGCGGCTACCGATAATTTTTTATGGTAGCAAAAGCGAGGAATATGAATCCCAGCTTCATCCGCAACTTC
The DNA here is from genome assembly GCA_964494305.1 of uncultured Legionella sp. GTDB lineage: Bacteria > Pseudomonadota > Gammaproteobacteria > Legionellales > Legionellaceae. The sequence continues at coordinate 7,081 of CAZBSX010000081.1, forward strand.
GATGATCATTTTGCCATTTTCAACTTCAAATGTTTTGCCATCAATTTCAATAGTAGCCATTATTAACCTTTCTTTGAGGAGCGTTTTGATCGAATAAACGCATCAAATTCT
>CAZBSX010000082.1:0-7112 GCA_964494305.1 uncultured Legionella sp.
CAAGGCATGTTTACAATTTAGCCTCTATGTCGCGGGACGTGCCATGTTCAAGGAAAACAGATGAAAAGCAGTAAATGGATTTTAACTTCAAAACAACGCTGTGATTTAGAAATGCTAACGGTCGGCGCCTTTGCTCCATTAACGGGATTTTTGTCGCAAGCTGATTATGAAAGTGTCTTATCCACTAATCGTTTAGTAAATGGCTCTCTGTGGCCTATCCCTATTAATCTTGATGTGAGCGATGAATTTGCCACCCAAGTTAGTGTCGGGGATACGATCGATTTAATCGATAGCAGTAGTATCCTTTTGGCACGTATGTCGATTAGTAATAAATGGAAACCTGATAAATTTATTGAAGCGAATGCGGTATTTGGCACTTTAGATGAGACACATCCGGGTGTTTATTATTTATTAAACCATACAGGCAATTGGTATTTAGGTGGTTCCGTGGAACTGGTCCGCTCTCCCATCTATTATGATTTTATAGAATTACGACAGTCACCAGCCGCGTTAAAACAATATTTCATCGAGCATGATTATCAACAAGTGGTCGCATTTCAAACGCGTAACCCCATACATCGTGCTCATTTTGAATTAACTCGAAGAGCTGCCGAAGCAATCAACGGCCATATTTTAATTCATCCAGTCGTTGGCGTCACCAAAGCGGGGGATTTGGACTATGTTACCCGCGTGCGGTGTTATCAAAAAATATTACCTTATTATTCGAAACAACAAGCAACACTAAGCCTTCTTCCGTTAGCCATGCGTATGGCGGGTCCTAAAGAAGCACTATGGCATGCACTCATTCGTAACAATTACGGATGTACACATTTTATTGTCGGACGCGATCATGCAGGACCTGGATTTAAGGCCTCAGGCGAACCTTTTTATGATCCTTATGCTGCGCAAAATTTGGTGCAACAGTATCAAGCGGAAATCCAAATTCAAATGATTCCCTTTGAAGAAATGGTGTATGTCAAGGAACGTAAACAATACTGCTTAATAAATGAACTAAAACCACAAGAAAAAGCATTGAGCCTCTCAGGCACGAAGTTACGACAGTTACTTTCCACAAATGAACCGATCCCCGCCTGGTTTTCATTTCCAGAAATTATTCATGAATTACGTACTGCTTATCCTCCAAAAAATGAACAAGGATTTACTCTTTTTTTTACTGGCTTATCAGGCACAGGCAAAACAACCCTCGCGCAAGCGCTTATGGTCAAATTACGAAGCTATGGAAAAAAAAATGTGACCTTAATTGATGGGGATGTGGTGAGGCCTATACTTGCAACGGAGTTGGGGTTTACTAAAACGGATCGTGATATCAATATTCAGCGCATAGGCTATGTGGCTGCCGAAGTGACTAAAGTGGGCGGAATTGCACTATGTGCGGCCATTGCTCCTTATCGTGAAGCTCGTGAGAAAAACCGGTTTTTAATTTCTCAATCGGGCGCATATATTGAGATCTATGTTGCGACAACTTTAGCGACCTGTGAACAACGTGATACCAAAGGGCTATATGCGAAAGCACGGCGCGGGGAATTGTCTGCTTTTACGGGGGTTAATGATCCTTATGAACAGCCTGTGAATCCAGAAATTACACTTGATACGAGTGTCTTATCCATTGATGCGTGCGTGAGTCAAATTATTCATTTCTTGAGAAAGGAAGGGTATTTAGAATCGGACCTTCCAAAAGTATCATCGGCAAATCGGATCGACTCGGTCTGCCCTTCTAACTAAAGTCGTGCTGCAAAGAGAATCTCCAAATGATAGGGCTCGCCATTGTAAAACTGGCGCTCACCAATGCTCAGTAATAGCACGCTTGCCCAAATACTCCTCTATCCTACGCCGAGTAGCAGGCGTAGTCTCCTCGGGTAATGCAGCAAGGGGAAACCAGCGGCTTTCAGCGATTTCTGGAGATTGAACCGAGATTTGCGTATGTTCGCGTCCAATATAAAACATGACATAATTATCATGCTTTTCATTGTAGCTATAATACACCGAAAATAGCTCGGGCGGCGTAAGCAAAGTCACACCGACTTCCTCTAATAATTCACGTTCAATCGCAACCCTCGGTGTCTCTTTGGCTTCCACGCCACCACCAATCGTATACCACCCTGGTTGATAGGTGTGCTTCACCAGAAGCACCTGCTCATCTTTCACCAATAAAATACGAACACCTACCGTACGTTTGGCAAACAAGGATAAAAAAACTGCTTTTATGGCATGATAGGATCTCATCTGTCGCTCTTACTCATGTGATTCGCCTCGATAATGTTGTTCGTGTTGCAATAACCATTGTTTCACTGCAATGCCACCGCCATATCCACCCAGGCTTCCATCACTGCTAATAATTCGATGACACGGGATCAGAATAGCCAATTGATTTGAACCGTTCGCATTAGCAACAGCACGATACGCTGTGGGTTTCCCCATCGCCGTAGCCTGTTGGGCATAAGACTGCGTTTTTCCGTACGAAATGTTCAGGAGCTGCGCCCAAACTTGCCGCTGAAATAGCGTACCAAACATCCGATAAGGCGTGTTAAATTGCATCAAACGACCGGAGAAATAGGCTAACAACTCCGCTTGTATGGTTTGCAGAGGTTGCGTGTCACCAAGAGTAATCGCATACCCCCTCTTTCGTAAGAGCGCAATTTCACGCTCTAATCCGCGTCTCGTTGCAAATTCCAGTAGATACAGTTCAGTGTCATCCGCAATCGCTACCATCGGTCCTAATTCAGTCTCGAACCAAGCTGCGGATAACATCATGGATTGGGGATGCGTTGTTGGTATTGAATCAAATGTTATCACGTTTTTCTCGCCCTCTAGCTGTCATACTCTCTATAAAATCATCAATTAAGATGGCACCCATACTGAATGCCATAGAAGGTCGGCCAGGGAGATCATCATACGAATACCATCCAGCTGCTTCAATTTCGTTCTCATCGATCACCAATTCACCTGAATCGTAATCTGCCGTAAACCCCATCATAAGCGAATCGGGAAAAGGCCACGGTTGTGAGCGTACATAACGTAAGTTTTTGATCGTAATGCCAACCTCTTCTTTCACTTCGCGATGGACTGCTTGTTCAAGACTTTCTCCCGTATCGACAAATCCTGCAATCAATCCATACACGCCTACAGGAAAATACGGACTTCTGGCCATCAAGATCTGATCTCCTTTCTGAATGCGGACCAAAATAGACGGGGAAATACGGGGGAAAAAACTGAGTTCACACAGTGGACAAGTCCGTTCAAACTCTGGTTTTTTTTCTAGGGTTTCAGCGCCACACCGTCCACAAAAACGGTGATTTTTGTCCCAACTCAGTATCGAATGGGCTTTGACCGCTAATCGGTATTTTTCATGGGTCAGGAAGGCCAACGCCTGTCGAAAAACTTGTGGTTGACATAGGTCCGGCATACTATAAGCTTGAGCGATTTCGGCACAGTGATAATCGGTGTTATCCACCACACCCAGTGAAAATTGCCTGATAAAATAGGGTTTTATGATCGCGACATCCTTATCATGAAGCACCGTATTGTGCGTATGCAACAAGAGTGATCCGTCGTTTTGAAAAACAAACCACCGCTTTTGATCATGCATTGCAGTGAATCCACAGGTAAAGAAAGATACTCGCAATTTATCACAGTAGATATGAAAGAGAAATATGTTTATGAGCCGATTGCGCGCTTAATCGGCTCATGAAATTCTTTATATTGAGCCGATTAAGGTCTATAATTGGCTCATGAAGACTTATAATTGGCAACAATCAGATTGGCCTCACTTTCGTTATGATCTATCTCATATTCATGAAATATTGTGTGCTATTGCAGAAAAAACGGGATTGATCAATGGCAAACTTGGCCATATGACAGAAAATCTGCAAGCAGAAACCATCCTCAATTTAATGGTAGAAGAAGCAGTCAAGACCTCAGAAATTGAAGGAGAATTTATCAGTCGTCCAGACATTCGTTCTTCGATTAAAAACAAACTTGGTTTACACCAAAGGCAAGTTCGAATTCATGATAAGCGCGCACAAGGTGTCGCAGAATTGATGCTCGATGTGCGCAATACGTTTCAACAAGCGTTGACGGAAGAGAAATTATTTGATTGGCATGTGATGTTACTTGGAGCATCGCCTAACCCACATCTCCGTATAGGATATTGGCGAACCCATGATGAACCTATGCAAATTGTTTCTGGCCATCATGGGCGCTGGATCGTGCATTATGAAGCACCACCTTCTAACAATGTCCCGAAAGAAATGCAACAGTTTATTCAATGGTTTAATGACACGGCACCTGACGGGCAACAGACCATTCCGTTTGGGCCTATTCGTGCGGCAATTGCGCATTTGTATTTTGAAAGTATCCATCCATTTGAAGATGGTAATGGGAGAATTGGTCGCGCGATTGCAGAAAAAGCGTTGTCACAGAGTTTGGGTTATCCTGTCATGCTCAGCCTCTCTCAAGCGATTGAAGTCGATAAAAAGGCATATTATGCGGCTTTAAATTTGGCGTCACAATCCAACGACATCACAGCCTGGTTAGACTACTTTACCCATACCCTATTGGTCGCACAACGTTATGTTGAACAACAAATCAATTTTACCCTTAAAAAATCTGCTTATTTCGATAAATTTGCATGTAATCTCAATGAACGTCAATTGAAAGTCATTCAAAAAATGCTGCAAAGCGGGACAACCCCATTCGAGGGCGGCATGAGTGCTAAAAAATATATGGCAATCACTGGTATTTCCAAAGCCACCGCCACTCGTGATTTACAGGATTTACTCGTCATAGGCGCCGTCCGCCAAATTGGAGAAGGACGGAGTGTGCGCTATGAGCTAACAATCACAAAATGATTGACAATTAAACAATAAGAGCTAATATTAATATATATTACGCAATTTAGGTTTAGGTGCTATCATGACCAGTTTTCATAAGGAAAGAACCAATGATGACAGTTTTCATGAATTTGATAAGGACTTATTGCGTCTATCCAATTACATGTATAACAATCAAAATGCACCTAAAAAATCACCTCATTATGCGGCTATTCTACAAGCCATCCAGAAGCTGGACCCTGATCAAAAATTTCTTAAAATCGCGGAGAAGTTTCGCCCATTAGCAACTCGAAGTCCTGCATTGTCCGTACTGAGCTTCCAGACCAAACAAAGTCTGTTCGCGTTGGTAAATGACTCAAAATACCATGCCGAAATACAACGAGATAGTTTGGCAGCTACATCCAAGCAATCCTCTGCATCCACCTATAGTTTAGACGAATTTGAACACGAGTATCAGTCAAATGAATATCCACTAAGTTCAAATGATTTATTGAATCAACGTGAAGGGAGTGGGCATACCGAACAAGAGGAACTATCTTCATCCAGCGATGGGGACATATCAGCATCCAGCGATTCTTATCTATCATCATCTAACACGTCTAATATCTCTTCTGAAATGGAACAGATGTCTCACGATGATGAGAAAATCATTCACACCAGCCTAGAGGATGCATTGGAACCCTCTCCAGAAAAACAAAATAAAGCCATCAAACTACTTATTCGCTATATTCAAGCTTATAAAGCGACACCAGCTGAAGAACGCTCTGCAGAATCAGTCCTGATTGTCACTTCAATCAAATGTCTGTGTCCTAGAGTACTCAATAAAATTACATCGAATATCGATCCAAATTTCGTGAGCAAACTAAAAAAATCAGATAAAGAAAATCTGGTTATCATTGCAAACGCTAATGCCTCGACCCTCAATGCATTTCATGATCAATCCGTATCCGATGACAAATCCGCTTTTCGTTATAATAAATAATCCGTCGTCAGAATAGATGATTTTACTGATGGCTTAGGCAATAATCGCCAAAAAACTCTTGATGAATTCATATCCAAAATCTGTTAAAACCGATTCGGGGTGAAATTGCACACCATGTATTTTATAGGTTCGATGCTGTAAAGACATGATTTCGCCTTCTTCTGAATAACTGGTCACGATGAGATCTTCGGGCAGATTTTCTGTCGCAACAATCAGAGAATGATAACACCCGACACGGATCGGAGACGGAAGATCAGCAAAAATACCCTCACTCGTATGCCGAATCAATTTGGTCTTGCCATGGGCAGGAGCTTGCGCTTTTTGAATTGTTCCGCCTAAGGCTTGAGCAATGGTTTGATGACCTAAACAAATCCCCAAAATTGGAATTTTAGATCCCAATTGCTTGACAACCTCTAATGAAATACCGGCCTCAGTCGGCGTGCAGGGGCCAGGGGAAATGACGATCGCGTCGAGTGTTAACGCTTCGATATCTGCAATCGATAAACGATCCGATCGATAAATCACCGTTGTATGACCAAGCTCTTGAATATATCTGGATAAATTATGCACAAAAGAATCGTAATTATCGAGGACTAAAATCATCGATGACGCTCCTGATCAGTAAATGTCTTGCGAATGGCAATACTCTTGAGTAAGGTTTCTTCATATTCATCAACCGGTGAAGAATCCAGCACCACAGCACCACCCGCTTGATAGGAGATTTGGTTACCTTGCGCTAATATAGTTCGAATTAAAATCGAAGTGTCCATTGTACCATTATATCCGATATACCCGACGCTACCGCTATAAGGGCCACGCGCTGTCGGCTCAAGTTCATAAATAATTTGCATTGCCCTAATTTTGGGTGCTCCAGTGATCGATCCACCAGGAAAGCATGCAGATAATAGATCCAGTGCTGTTGTATCAGCACGCAATGTTCCTTCAATCACGGATACCAAATGGTGAACTGTAGGATAGGTTTCAATCCCACATAATTTTTTGACCATCACACTCTCAGCTGTACATACTTTCGATAAATCATTTCGGAGTAAGTCCACAATCATAATATTTTCGGAGCGCTCTTTCAGATTGGCAGACAAGCTTTGTGCAAGAGCATGATCTTCCTCAGGTGTTTTCCCCCGTGGCGCGGTGCCCTTAATCGGTCGAGTCGAGACTCTACCATCGCTTACAGATAAAAATCGCTCTGGCGACGTTGACAAAATGTGATGATCCCCTAAGTTCAAATACGCAGAAAAAGGCGAAGGATTATGTACTCTCAT
>CAZBSX010000083.1:0-7104 GCA_964494305.1 uncultured Legionella sp.
ACAAAAATCAAACTAATTGGAATTAATCCGAATAAAACCAACCAGGCATAAATCGCATAAATTGAAAAAGATTTAGTTTTCATACGGCAATAATAATTCCCAGCCTGTTAACCACTCAACCCAAACGGATTCTTGATCTTTATATTCTAATTGATCATCATCTTCATTAAAAAATTCGATAGCACCAATGACGCGGCCTGAATGTAATTCGACTTGCAATGCCACAGTAGATCCTTTGTAAACAATGTCGATAATTTTACCCGGAAGCATATGTTGGGTATCGTCAACTTCATTCAGAGACCATACACGAACATCTTCCGGGCGAACGATGAGATGGAAGTGATCACCGATCTGGGCTGGAATTTTCTTGCATTGAATTGGAATGGATTCAATCGTAACGTGAATATGCTCGTCGTCGATGCCAGCGACCGCAACGTCAAAGCAATTGGTCTCACCGATGAATTGAGCAACGGATAAATTGCAAGGTGTTTCGTAGATTTGGCGGGGAGTGCCAACTTGCTCAATTTCACCTTGTTTTAAGACTACAATACGATCGGACATCGAGAGGGCTTCTTCCTGATCATGCGTCACGAAAACAAAGGTCATGTTTAAGGTTTTTTGGAGTTGCTTGAGTTCATACTGCATAATTTTGCGTAAATTATAGTCCAACGAGCTTAAAGGTTCATCGAGTAACAAGACTTGAGGCCGATTAATCACAGCTCGAGCAATAGCAACGCGTTGTTGTTGTCCACCACTGAGTTGCGTAATCCGCCGTTTTCCAAAGGATTGTAATTGTACCAAAGCTAATGCTTCTTTGACGCGATCTTTGATCTCAATTTCAGGCAAACCGCGACAACGTAAAGCAAACGCCACATTTTCAAACACCGATAAATGAGGGAATAGTGCATAACTTTGAAAGACAGTGTGTACATCGCGTTGTTGCGGGGGTAATTGATTAACGCATGAGCCATTGATCAGGATCTGTCCGCTGGAAGGGTGTTCAAACCCAGAAATCAAACGCAATAAGGTGGTTTTCCCACAACCGGAAGGTCCGAGTAGGGTGAGAAATTCTCCACGATACACGTCCAGAGAAATATGCTTTAGGATCTTCGTAGAGCCGTAGGATTTATGAAGATGCTTAATTTGAATCAGTGGGTGCGGCATTTGGCTTAGACAAAAAGTAGAATTATGCAATGGAACCATGGGATTGTCCAGGGCAAATCATACGAGTTGCACTTAATACAGCGCTACACCTTCATGTGGAATTTGCAACGCGCAAATTTCAGACGTAGTGCCATTGTTGCAGAGGACGTCACCTTTTTCTGTGATTTTCGCAACGCCACCTTGCCACATGCAGCAACCTTCAAATTTTTGTAAATCCATAATGGCATGAATCGTACAATAGCAACTGGAATAATCACCACTTCTGCAAACGTAACGTCCAACTGATGAATCGCAATAATTGATGCCTTGCATATTTTCGCAGCATGCGATTGCCATGCAATAAGGCATACTGGCCAAGACACAGATTGCCACATACCGATTCCATCGAACTTGCATACAAACTCCTTGCGTAGGTTGGGCCCTGGCCCAACGATACGATTCTATTTTAAGCATAGCACAAAAAACTGGATGACGTTGTTAAGGGTGCTTGAGGTTTGCCGTTAGGTTGAGCCGTGTTATGAGCTCCTCAATATGCTCTGGTTCAATAATGTTCTCTTTCTTTTGTTGATGAAGTTCATTCAGCGCAGTCAACAAGGCCGTATGATTGGAACGATGGCCTAGCATATTTTTCGCCATTTGATTCAGATGATTTTGAACGTGAGGATCAGTTTGCATGCGACCCCATGCCTGCACAAATTTATAAATTTCTATATCCTCACGGCTCATTTTGAGATAGCTTATTTTATTTTTGATCGATTTGATCGCTTTGATTGCACTCATAATCGATATTTTAGATTTGGACCGCGTCATTTTTTTGATATCTTTGAGGAGATTTTGACTGAATTGAGTAGGAGGAAAAATTTTTGAAATTTTTTTATCTAGATTCAGCAGTGTTTTTACATGATCCTGATATGTGCTAGTGAGATCAGTGCCGTTAGAATGTTGTGCTGACATCATGTCTGCTCTTAAAGATTCCAGCCGATCGATCAATGACTCTGCGGACTGAACAATCTTAGGATTAGATGATTGTTTCAATTGCTGTAAATTATTGTTTTTATCTCGACAGTATTGATTAATTTTTTTTAAAAACGCATCGCGCTCTGCTTTGTGACTGCTATAACCAGGGTTTTTTTTCTGCTTTTGCTCTATGTCCAATTGATCGCGATATTGGGCGCCGCCATTTAGAAATTCTTGTCCAGTACGTTTGTTGCGTGCTATCAGATTTTGGACCTCTTTTTCTGTTTTTGTTGCAAGAAAATTCTGAGTAGCCTGAGTTTGTTTTTCTTGAAACTGAAAAATGCCGTAATTACGCTGTTTATTTTCGGGCGTTATCCAGGCATGTCTGCGATGGTATTCCGCCAGAGTTTCTCCTTTTTTATTCATGATGTGCTGCTTTACGTCTTGCGAGGTCAAATCAAAAGCGGCCGGAGATTGCGTAGATTTAAAGATAGCGGCAACTTCTACAGGACAATTGGAAAAGGTCATTGCATAGTGAGCGCCAATGTTTTCTTGCTCAGCATCCAGGAGAGGCAGCCCAGTCTCATCATCGATTGGCGTAATTTGATCTAAGTATGCAATGGGGAGTAGGGGTTGCGTATCCGCTAATTTTTGATGGAGATCCGGCACTTTCTGTAGAGCAAATAATTGTTGTAAGGCAAATCTTGAACAACTTTCTCCGTCTGATTGAATCATGAATGTTCTATCTCGACCATCGACGGTTCGTGTGTCTGGATAAAATCGATAAATATCGGCTTCTGGGAACTGGGCTAACATAGCATATGTGGCGGACCATGTAGACGGTGAAAATCCCGCCTCTGGCAATAAAACACTGATGTTTTGGTTCGTTATTTCCATATCGATAGGGAACCAATGGTCATCCGATTGCACCGCCAATTGAATGCGTGTGCCATCTTTAAAGTCTGTGATATTTTTTTTCAATGCACTCATAAATTCGATCAATTCATCGGTATGCTCTTCGGCATCTGCTGTTAAGTAGAAATCTCGTTTTAGGACAAAAAAATTCATTGCTTCGCCTTTGAGATTACGTGCGGCTTTTTTGGTTTCCACCACTGCAGCCACGGTGTTCAAATCCCACAAGTCGTCCTCAAGATTACTGAGTATGTCGTGTTTTGACTTTGCCATAATAAGTTAAATGTAAATGTATTGGCTTACTTATAATGTTAGTTGAAGTTTTGGCGAATACCAGGTGCGAGGTGAGATCAGGATTCTTCAATTAAATCTAAAACAGGGGTTGCTTCTAATTCGACAGCTTCAATTTTTTGGAAGCGTTGGGTGATTTTTTTTGCAGATGTATTGACGTCATTCACATCTTGATGGGCCAAATCGATATGCTTGGTGAGTTTGTCCATGCGTTTTTCAAAACGTTGGAAATCATCGGCCAAAGAATGCAAATGTTTTTGAATGATGTGGACTTGTTTGCGTGTGGCATCATCTTTAAGGACGGCACGTGCAGTTGTCAGCACGGCCATAAGGGTACTGGGTGAGACTAACCAAACTTTCAAGCGCTGAGACATGCTCACAATTTCAGGATAATTGGCATGAATTTCTGCAAAGATAGCTTCTGCCGGAATGAACATAATTGCGCCATCGGCCGTTTCATCCGGAATAATATACTTTTCAGCAATATCTTTGAGATGCTTTTGTAAATCCTGGCGAAACTGTTGTTGTAATCCTTTTCGATCCGCTGAGGTTGCATCAGTATTCATTAGTTTTTGATAGGTTTCTAAAGGAAATTTTGCATCAATGACAAGATTCCCGGTCGGTTGTGGCAAAAACAAAATACAATCAGCTCGTTTTTGATTGCTTAAGGTGTATTGCATGCTGTAATGCGTACTTGGCATCACATTCGCAATCAAAGCTGCCAATTGGACTTCACCAAATGCACCGCGAGCACGTTTATCGATGAGTACATCTTGTAAGCTCACCACATGTTTGGACAGTTCAGTAATTTTCTTTTGTGCCTCATCAATCAAGGCAAGACGTTGTACCACATCAATAAAAGTTGCGGAGGTTTTTTCAAAGCCTTCGGTCAGGCGATGTTGCACTTGTTGGGTTAAATTCTGCAAATGATTACGGATTTCTTCGGTGACAGCAAGCAAATGCTGAGATAGCGCGCCGGTATGCTGCGTAAAACTATGTCCAATTTGCTCGCGTACATCGGTCATCTGGCGTTGGATGTTCTCAACAATTAAGGGTTGAAGCGAGAGGTTAGTTTGCGTTATTTTATCATGGATGCTGATTTGGCCAGCCTGAATGAATTGTTGGAGATCTTGGCGCATTTCATGCAAACTAGTATTCAGTAACGCTTTGAGTTCATCCTGTTGCTGCGGGGTTTGGCGCAGTATTTTACGTTGCTGATATGCTATGAATGCAAGGATGAGAAGACTCAAGATGCTTGTTCCACTGATCAACAATGGCAAAGGTAAGGAAGCAATTAAGGCAAGCATGGGCATCTATAAAAAGTAGGACTCCCATAAGGTACCTTATTCGTACCGATTGTGTCCATACTGAGGCGAAGTATACAAGGAAAATATGTCATCTATCTCTGAAGAAATCACGTATTTGCGTGCGCAAATTCGTTGCTATGATCACCATTATTATGGTTTGGATACACCCCTGGTTCCTGATGCTGAATATGATCGGTGCATGCAAAGATTACTCCAATTAGAGCACGATCACCCTGAATTATTGACTCCGGATTCACCAAGCCAGCGCGTGGGTGCAGCGATAGCGACTGAATTACAGCCGGTTGCGCATCGCATGCCAATGCTTTCATTGGCAAATGTATTTTCTGAGGAGGAATTACAGAATTTTTTACAACGAATGAGTGATAAAATTTCGGATCAGGTAAGCGAGCTATGGTTCACCTGTGAACCGAAATTGGATGGATTGGCGGTCAATCTGTGTTATGAGAACGGCGTATTACATCATGCCGCGACTCGTGGAGATGGACAAACTGGAGAAGAAATCACCAATAACATTCGTACGATTGCTGCAGTTCCTTTGCGCTTACTGACTGACCATCCACCGCAATTGATTGAAGTCCGCGGTGAAGTCTATATGCCGAAAGCGGGGTTTAACGCTTTGAATGCCAAAGCACGAGCTAATCATGAGAAAATTTTCGCTAATCCTCGCAATGCTGCAGCAGGTAGTTTGCGCCAATTGAACCCGAATATTACGGCGCAACGGCCATTGTCGATTTATTGTTATGGTATAGGGGCATACGAAGGTCAGCCGCTGCCCAATAGTCATTTTGCACAACTCAACATCTTACGTGACTGGGGATTTCGAGTCTCACCCGAAAGTAAACGTGTTCAAGGCATGCAGGGTTGCTTGGCGTATTATGCTGCAATCGGTGCAAAGCGAAATAGTTTGGAGTTCGATATTGATGGCGTGGTGTATAAACTGGATGATATTGCGCAGCAACAAGAATTGGGATTCGTTTCGCGTGCACCGCGTTTTGCTTGTGCACACAAATTTCCTGCGCAAGAAGAAATGACAACACTACTTGCGGTTGATTTTCAAGTAGGGCGTACCGGCGCATTAACCCCAGTAGCGCGTTTAGCGCCAGTTCATGTGGGCGGCGTCATGGTATCAAATGCAACGTTACATAATATGGATGAGATCGAACGCAAGGATATCCGGATTGGAGATGTGGTGATCGTGCGTCGGGCGGGCGATGTGATTCCGGAAGTCGTTGCAGTAGTCCAAGCGCAGCGTCCTACAGTGACGCACGCGATAGAATTGCCGCAAGCATGCCCGGTATGTGGTGGTAAAGTTATGCGTGAAGCGGGTTCGGTTGTTGCGTATTGTAGTGGGGGACTGTTTTGTCCGGCGCAACTGAAACGCGCGATTGTGCATTTTGCAGCGCGAAAAGCGATGGATATTGATGGGTTGGGTAAGGCGGTCGTCGATCTTTTAGTCGACCATCACTTTATTCGGGACGTCGCCGATTTATATCAGTTGCAGGCGCGATCATTAGCGCAATTACCCAGAATGGGCGCGTTATCGGCGGAGAATTTGATCACGGCACTGGAACACTCGAAACAAACAACTTTTGCGCGCTTTATTTATGCCCTAGGGATCAAAGAAATTGGCGAAGCATCAGCACGAACGTTGGCTCAGCACTATCAAACGATTGCAGCTTTGCAACAAGCTACTTTGGAAGATTTATTATCCTTACAAGATATTGGCCCCGTCGGCGCAGACGCCGTGATCCATTTTTTCTCGCAACCCCATAATGTGACCATTATCGACCGACTCTTGGCAGCGGGGATTCAATGGCCGTTAGCACCGGTGAGCCCCGTCTCATCAACCCACCCCTTTTATCAGAAAAAAATTGTATTAACGGGTACGCTTTCTCAGATGAGTCGCGACGAGGCAAAAGAGCGTTTATTAGCTGTAGGCGCGCTGGTTGTGGGGTCGGTGTCAGCCAAAACGGATTGGGTTGTGGTAGGGCAGGATGCGGGTTCAAAATTAGATAAAGCAATTGAATTAGGCATTTCAACCTTAAGCGAAGCAGAGTTTCTAGATTTGCTCGGATCATAACATGGTATGACTGCACGGGTACCCAAGTCGCCTACACCCGTCGCCTACACCCGTCGCCTACACCCCTCGACTTGTTCGAGGGGTCCAGACTGTGTCCTTTTAAATGATGATCAAACGAGTGTTGGCCAGATAGAAATCGGTAGAAAAAACGTACGTACCGGTGTTAGAATTGAATGCTTACGATGTGCCATTGAAGGCCTAATTTCCAATATAGAGATCTATGAATCACGAAACCGTAACCCCAGATTTTGTACATCTACATGTACGCACTGAGTATTCTTTAGTAGACAGCACGATTCGTATTCCAGATTTAATTGACCATGTTGTCAAAATGAAGATGTGGGCCGTTGCTGTGACTGATTTTTGTAATTT
>CAZBSX010000084.1:0-7068 GCA_964494305.1 uncultured Legionella sp.
CCCAGGGCTCATATCTGCGAGCTTGCCCATGCGCAGCTCCGGCATTTGAATCGATCCCATTGCAGACAAATATGCACAAACCTCAATCTGCTCGTGCTGCAAAATTTTTTTCGCAACCGCAGCGGCAGCAACTCGACAAGCCGTTTCGCGTGCCGAGGCACGCCCACCACCACGATGATCATATTGCCCATATTTTTGTAAATAGGTAAAATTAGCATGCCCAGGTCGTAAGACATCTTTCAGCGCGGCATAATGACTGGAATTTGCATCTCGATTCATAATGATAATTGAAATCGGCGCCCCGGTTGTTTTACCTTCAAACACACCAGAATAAATTTCAGCGTGATCAGGTTCTTGCCGTGGCGTAGTATACGCATTGCGCCCAGGCGCGCGCAAAGCCAACGCAAGATTGATATCCTCGTCACTGACCGCGACACCCGCTGGGCAACCATCAATCACAACGCCTATCGCTTTCCCATGTGATTCACCCCAAGTGGTGATCTGAAATAATTGACCAAAACTATTGCTTGCCATTATTTCCTCCATATACATCACATAATTGATCTGCAAGATCTGCTACTGAGTATTGTCCAGTATGCAATTCATAATCGGCAAGATCGTGGTAACGTGGCTCGCGCTCAGCAAACACGGCTTGGAATGCAGTCTCCAAATCGCCATTCAGATAAGCAGGCACAGATTGCGCTTGCAACCGTGTCAGCAGTGTTGAATAAGACGCAGATAAATAAATGAACGAACCCAGTTGTCGCAATACCATGACATTCTCTGAATCCAACACCGCACCCCCACCTACTGCAATAACACCCGGCAATTCTCCCTGACTCAACGCAGCAATCACTGTTTTTTCTAACGCACGAAATTGATCGCCACCTTCCACACGATAAATCTCTGGACAGGTCCGAGCAACACCTGACATCACATGATAACGCGCTTCGATTAATTGGTCTGTATCGATGAAACTGGTTTGTAAACGCAGGGCAAGTTCGCGCCCCACAGATGTTTTTCCGCACGCTTTGAATCCAATTAAAATAAGCGATGCGCTCATCACAGACACACCATATCTGCACCCAATTGCTGCATCTCGGTTAAAAAATTCGGATAGGTTTTGGCGACACACGCCGTATTGTCAATCACTGTCTGACCCGATGCCGCCAATCCCGCGACCGCTAATGCCATCGCAATGCGATGATCAGAAAAACTCGACACAGATGCACCCACCAATGGCGCGGGAGAAATCTTTAAACCGTCAGGTAATTCCACAATCGATGCGCCCATGGCCTGCAAAGCTTGCGTAATGGCGGATAGGCGATCTGATTCTTTTTTGCGCGCAATCGCAGCGCCTGTCAGCACAGTCTCACCCTGAACAAAGCAAGCCAGCACCGCTAAAATGGGTACAGCATCAATGTAATGATTCACATCAATGTTCTTACCCACCAATCCAGTCGAAGGCTTCACATGCAATGAGCGCGAACTTGGATCAATCACAATATCAGCGCCCATATCTTGTAGCGTTTGGATCAACGCTTTATCACCTTGGATATCCTGCATATCCAAATTATGTAAGACCAAATCCGAGCCAGTAATCAATGCTGCGACCAACGGAAAAGCACACGAAGAAAAATCTCCGGGCACCGAATAATCAAATCCAGAATACTGCGTATTTCCTGCGACAGTATACTGAGTGTACCCTTGTTGCTGGTAAACAATACCCAAGCGTTGCAACCAATCTAACGTTACATCGATCCAAGGTTTTTCACCCGGATTCCTGACATGAATTACGGTTGGTTCTGGTGCAAATGCTGCAGCAATCAATAATGCGGATACCGGTTGCGAATCTTCCCCATCCAAATACGTCACACCACCCTGCATGGGGCCTTTAATCACAATCGGCGCGAAACCATTACCCTGCGCCGACGCAGCCAATACGCCCAACCCCGTCAATCCTTCCAGCAGAGGACGTACCGGTCGTCGCGTACAAATCGATTCATCACCAGTGATCATGGTATAGCCCGACGTCAACGCAGCGATCGCTGCGCCAAACCGTAATACCAAACCAGAATTACCCGCATCAATCATTCGTGTAGGTATAGATGGCTTACCCGCTGTACCCACAATGATCAATTGATCTGCGGTGCTAGTAATCCTTGCCCCCAATAATTCACACGCTTGAAGCATTGCCTGCGTATCTGGAGATGGTAAATAATGCCGAATCACTGACCTCCCCTGCGCCATACTCGCAAATAAAATCGCTCGCAATGTATGCGATTTCGAAGCG
Source organism: uncultured Legionella sp. (assembly GCA_964494305.1). Taxonomy (GTDB): domain Bacteria; phylum Pseudomonadota; class Gammaproteobacteria; order Legionellales; family Legionellaceae. The sequence continues at coordinate 2,294 of CAZBSX010000084.1, forward strand.
GGAATCGTGAGTGCACCATGTAAACATGACGATCTAATTTGATACTTCATCACCTACTCCCACATCAGAGCAAATTGATTGTTTCATCGCCTGACCAAGGTTATTCAATACAGTCATCATGTGTGCAAAGGTTTGCGGTGTAATCGTTTGTTTGGCATCTGAAACTGCTTGATCCGGTTTTGGGTGAACTTCAACCATAATACCATCAGCACCAGCTGCAATCGCTGCATACGCCATCGGTGGTACGATAGAGCGTAAACCCGTCCCATGACTGGGATCCACGATAATGGGTAAATGAGTTAATTCGCGCAAAATAGGCACCGCTGCAATATCTAGTGTATTCCGTGCGTACGTTTCAAATGTGCGGATTCCACGTTCACATAAAATGACATGGGAGTTACCCGTATGTAAAATATACTCTGCAGCCATCAGAAAATCCATATAGGTCGCCGACAATCCACGTTTTAATAAAATTGGTTTACCGGTTTTTCCAACTTGCTTGAGCAAAGAAAAATTTTGCATATTCCGAGCCCCAATTTGTAAAATATCGACATACGAAGCCACCAAATCAATATCTTGGGTATCCATAACTTCTGAGACACTCAGCAAATCATACTGTTTGGCTGCAGCATGCATATACTGCAACCCTTTCTCCCCCAAGCCTTGAAACTCGTAAGGTGACGTACGTGGTTTGAATGCTCCGCCACGTAAAATATGCGCGCCAGCACTCGCCACACAGGCAGCTGTTTGATGAATTTGCTCTTCCGATTCAATCGAGCACGGCCCAGCCATTACGGTGAATTCACCATCGCCAATTTTGTGGCCGTTGATCTGGACAATCGTACGTTCTTTTTTGATCTCACGACCGGCCAATTTAAATTTTTGAGTCAATGGCAATACTTTCTCAACGCCAGGTAATGCCGCAAACGACATAGTCTCGGTGTGTGCATCTAGACCATTTACAATGGCAATATAATAGCAATTGTTTTCTTCTGTAGGCAGCGCTTGCAGACTCATCCAAGCTAATTTCGCCACTAATTCATCTACAGCCATTCTAGTCACATTGTCTTTCATTACGAGAATCATACTCCGCCCTCCTTCATGAGTGGATTGATTTGCATAGCCAAACGTTGTAAGTCAGCTAGCGCCATCCCCTCTTCTATTGCTTGTACAAATAACGATCCAACGACCACACCGTCGGCGTATTGTAACACTTGTGTTGCTGCGGCGCGCGTAGCAATTCCAAATCCAGCCACCACGGGTAATCTAGCATGAGCGCGCAATGTTTGTATGTGAGTCACAAAATCCGCGGGCAAACCTGCTTTCATCCCAGTCGTGCCTTTACGACAGGCATAGTATAGAAATCCCTGGCCTTGTTGATCGATCTGGTGAATCCGTGCCACTGGTGTGGTCGGTGTTGTCACAAAAATAGGCGCAATCGCGTGCTGCACACACCGCTGTAGCACACGATCAGACTCTTCAAGTGGGCAATCAACCAACAAGATACCATCTACGCCCGCTTGCTGCGCGTCTTGAAAAAATGACGTATGCAATACGCGTAAAATTGGATTCAAATAGGTAAATAATATGATTGGGATATTCGATTTACTCCGAATATCGGCGACCAAATCTAGAATTGCAGATACACGCGTCCCCGCCGCTAAAGCACGTGCTGTAGCACGCTGGATCACAGGGCCATCTGCAACCGGATCGGAAAATGGCACGCCAATCTCCAACACGCTGACCCCACCATCAATCAAAGCGAAAGCAGCAGCTAGGGTGTGTTGAAGACCACCGTCCCCTGCAGTCAAATACGCAACAAATGCTTTGCCCTGTGCAAATCTTGTTTCAATTCTTTGAATACCGTTCATATTACTATCTCCGAGCAATCAAATAATTGCGCCAAATCTTTGTCACCTCGTCCCGACAAGTTCACAACTACCGTAGATTGTTTAGGCAGTGTCGGAGCAATTTCAGCCAAATAAGCTAGGGCATGCGCCGATTCTAGTGCACAAATAATCCCTTCGGTACGTGCCAGTAAACGCAATGCGTGCAACGCTTGATCATCACGTGTCGCAACATATTGTACCCGTTGTAATGCATGCAATTGTGCATGTTGCGGACCCACTGCCGGATAATCCAAACCTGCCGAGATAGAGGACGTCTCTGCAATCTGCCCTTGATCATCTTGTAATACATAGGTATGACAGCCATGCAAAACACCCGGTGTCAAGGTTTGAAACCGTGCCGCATGCTCACCCAATTGCGAACCAAATCCACCGGCTTCTACGCCAATCAATTGTACAGCCGTATTATCTAAAAATGCGGAGAAGATCCCTATCGCATTTGAGCCCCCGCCAACACAGGCCAAAACCAGATCGGGAGATGCTTGCAACACAGTCTGGCATTGTTGTAACGTCTCTTCACCAATAACAGCTTGAAAACACGCAACCATATCGGGATAAGGATGCGGACCTAACGCGGAGCCAAGACAATAAAAACTATCCTCAAACGATTCTGACCAATCTCTTAATGCGTCATTGACCGCATCTTTTAACGTGGCAGAGCCACTCTCGACTGGAATGATCTCAGCACCCATCAGCCGCATCCGCAACACATTGGGTGCTTGTCGCACCATATCTTTGGCGCCCATATATACGACACAAGATAACCCTAAGCGTGCACAAGCAGCAGCGGTAGCCACCCCATGTTGCCCAGCACCAGTTTCGGCAATAATCCGATGTTTACCCAAATATTTCGCCAATAGACATTGACCCAAAGCATTGTTTAATTTATGTGCACCAGTATGTAATAAGTCTTCGCGTTTTAGTAACACTATCGGCCCATCAATCGCTGTTGAAAAATTGGGAACAGCGGTCAGCGGTGTAGGTCGACCCGCATAATGCTGGCGCAAATCATTCATTTGCTGGTTAAAATCAGAATCAGCTTTGAATTTATCCCAAGCATGTTGTAACGCCTGAATGGGTGCCATCAAAATCTCTGGTAAAAAGCATCCACCAAAAGCACCATAATATCCCTTGTGTTGCTGAAACGTCATGCTGAGTACTCCATCTAATTTTGATCCACGCAATGAATAAATTTTCGAATCAAATTCAAATCTTTTTCACCTGGTATACGTTCAACGCCTGAAGACGTATCAACAAATGCCGGTGAAAATTTTTTTATCACATCACCCACATTGTTACTGTTCAAGCCACCCGCAATGCCTATCCGCAATGGTCCCCTATACTGCAATGCTTGCCATGAAAACGCTTGCCCAGATCCCGCTTGAATATGATCAAACAACACATAATCTCGATCCGGATCACAGGATGCCAGGCCAATACTATCCTGAGCGCTGATGCCACTATCTGCCACGGGGCACACATAAATTCGTCGATAATATGAGGGCAATAATTTGTGCTGTTTGCGCGCGATATCGCCATGTAATTGTACCACCTGAATCCCCGTCGCTTTGCATAATTCCAGCATTTGTTGCGCAGTATGTTCAACAAATACCGCAACGGGGGTCCCGCCGCTCGCTTTCGTCACAGCAGCAATACGTTTGGCTTGCCCAAGATCGGCAAAGCGTTTTGACCCTGGATGACAAACAATCCCAATCCAATTTGCACCTGATCGCACAGATTGTTCCGCTACGTCCTCTGACCGTAAGCCGCAAATTTTGATCAGAGGCTTATGCATGACAGGCTCGAATAAACTGAGCCGGATCATCTGTTGTCACCAAGGCTTCTCCAATCAAAACCGCATCGAAACCTGCTTGATGATACTCCAGCGCCAATTCGGGTTGCATAATACCGGATTCAGCGACGCAAACGATGCCCAATGGGATATGTCGTACAATTTGATACGCACGTTCCATGTCTACTTGAAACGTTGACAAGTCACGATTATTCACCCCAACAATTTCTGCACCACTGCGTAGCGCAATCTCCAACTCGGCTTCGGTATGCACTTCGACGAGCACATCAATCCCCATTTCTTTGGCCGCAGCTAGAATCGTTTTGGTCTCCTCTCCTAAGACCGCTACAATCGCTAAAATAGCATCTGCTCCGGCAGCCACCGCTTCTGCAATTTGAATCACATTCAGTACAAAATCTTTGCGTAGAATCGGTGTGGCTAAATGAGCCTGAGCGACATGGTGTAAATCAGCAAGTTTTCCCGCAAAAAATAATTCATCTGTTAGGATAGACAACGCATCTGCCCCACCAGAAACATAAGTTTGTGCCAATGCAACCGGATCTTTGATCGGTGCAAGCACACCCTTAGATGGTGATTTACGTTTTATTTCTGCAATCACCCGCAATGAGGAGCCCTGCAATACGTGTTTAAAACATTGACCGTCTTGCCGTTCGATATGCCCATGTAACACACGTGCAATCGCATGATCAGGGTGCGCGTTCACCAAAGCATATAACGCTGCAACTTCATGTTTTTTTTGCGCAATAATAGGCGCTAATCGATTAGTCATGAGAAAATTCAATCCACTGATTTAGTAATCTATTCGCAGAGCCATCACGTAATTTTTCTCGAGCCAAAGGAATAGCTTCTGCGATCGAGGGTTGTAACCCATACAAATAGATGGCTACGGCCGCATTGAAGATTAGGGTATTGGCAATCGCGATACCTTGTCGACTCTGCCGATTCTGTAATGCATCACGCAATAAACTCGCATTCACCGTCGCATGTCCGCCCTGTAAATCCCGCAGATCACAGCGAGGCAATCCCAATGCCTGCGGATCGAGATGTAAGCTACG